>JAFQFZ010000032.1 GCA_017398425.1 Clostridia bacterium
GCAACCAATCCACAGTGTCACATTGATTATACCATTGTTTTCCTCTGCTTTGTTGCTGACTTTATTATACAAGGGAACGGCCTATGTGCCGTTCCGTTTCGATGCACCTGCGTCGCGGCGGCACCAAGGCGCCGCCCCTACCGCTCTCTATGGATTTCGTCGTAGAGGAGGGCCTCCGCGCCCTCCCGTATTACCGATCAATGGGAGATATCGTAGGGCGGGGGCTCTGCTCCCGCCGTTTCGCGGTCGCGCTATGCGCGACCGTTCCCTTGGGGGAACGCGGCGGCACCAAGGCGCCGCCCTACGCAAGCTGTTGTCTCTCCTCAGCGGCGGCGACGGTGGTTGCGTTGAGCCGCCAACACCATTTGAATGACCATCACCAAACCGAGCAAGGTCAGCTCGAGCGACGGATCGGCAAACGAGATCTCATAGCTGTCGCCCCAGCTCATCAGCTTCTTTTGCACAGACGCGACCGGCGCGCCGTTGTTTGCAAACACCTGGAAATTCAGCGAGAAAAAGTCGCCGTCGGCG
This sequence comes from Clostridia bacterium, assembly GCA_017398425.1. Classification (GTDB taxonomy): domain Bacteria; phylum Bacillota; class Clostridia; order Oscillospirales; family Acutalibacteraceae; genus RGIG1959. The sequence continues at coordinate 532 of JAFQFZ010000032.1, forward strand.
TAGAGCCCGTACTGCGGCAAGACGTAGCGATAGCCTGCGCCCTTCATCTCTTGCAACACTTCGCACACGGGCTGTCCGTTCACGCAAAGATCGAAGTTCATCGCGACCATCGTCATTTTCTTTTGCTGGCGCACCGCCATCAATTCTTGTCCGTTCGGGGCGAAGATCTTCGCGTTGTAGGTGAACATACTCTCGCTCACGGTGCGCGCTTCACAGCGGACGTTGCCGGCGGCGTCACGCGCCACCAGATGATAGTTTACAAGAGTCAGATCCTCGGTCGAGAAGTACACAAGGTTCGGTTGGCCGGTCGGTGCGGGGGCGGGGGTCGGTTCGGCATTCAAGCGGTTGCCGCATTGACCGCAAAACGCCATCGTGGGATCAACAGGATTGCCGCATTTCGGACAAAACATGAACTATACCACCTTTTTCTGTGAACTGTGATTTCAGTATAGGGGATGGCGGCGTGCTTTGTCAAGCAACCGTTGTAATTTTCGCAAAGGGGATTTACAAACGGGAGGGGGATTTGGTATACTGTAAACAAGAATGTTCGACAAAGGAGTTTTTTATGAAAAAGGTATTCGGATTTTACACCAAGACGCCGCTGGTGCTTCGCATTTTGATCGGCTTGGTCATCGGCGTGCTGCTCGGGCTGTTTGTGCCGCAGGCGAGCTTTGTCACGGTGCTTGGTGACGTGTTCGTCGGCGCGCTGAAAGCGATCGCCCCGGTGCTGGTGTTTGTGCTGGTTATCTCGTCACTGTGCACCGCCGGCAAGGGACTCGGCAGTCGTTTCAAGACGGTCATTTTGTTGTACATGACGTCCACGTTCCTCGCGGCGGTCGTGGCGGTTGTCGCGAGCTATCTCTTTAAAGTCACCATCCCGCTCGCCGAAGCGGCAACGCAAAGTGCGCCGACCGGTTTGGACGAGGTGTTCAAGACGCTTCTCGGCAACATGGTCATGAACCCCGTGCAAGCGCTTATGCAAGGCAACTACATCGGCATTTTGACCTGGTCGGTGATCCTCGGTCTGGCGCTTCGCGCGGCAAGCGATAAAACGAAAGAAGTGCTTACCGACATTTCCGACAGCGTCACGAAGGTGGTCGCTTGGGTCATTCAGTTCGCGCCGTTCGGCATCATGGGTCTGGTGTATGCATCCGTCGGCGAATACGGTCTGAACATCTTCACCGACTACGGCAAGATCCTGCTTCTGCTCGTCGGTTGTATGCTGGCGGTGGCGCTCATCGTCGATCCCATCGTGGTGGCGATCACGCTTCGCAAGAATCCGTATCCGCTGGTGTTCAAATGCTTCAAGGAATCCGGCTTGACCGCATTCTTCACCCGCAGTTCGGCGGCGAACATCCCCGTCAACATGAAGCTGTGCGAGAAGCTCGGTCTCGACAAAGAATACTACTCGGTGGCGATCCCGCTTGGTGCGACCATCAACATGGACGGTGCGGCGATCACCATCACCGTCATGTCGCTCTCGGCGGCGTTCTCGCAGGGCATGGAAGTCAACTTCTTCGTTGCCATTCTGCTCAGCTTCGTTGCGACGCTCGGTGCGTGCGGCGCATCGGGTGTGGCGGGCGGTTCGCTCCTCTTGATCCCGATGGCGTGTTCGCTTCTCGGCGTCGGTCAGGACATCGCCATGCAGGTCGTGGCGGTCGGCTTCATCGTCGGCGTGGTGCAGGATTCGCTGGAGACGGCGATCAACTCGTCGGGCGACGTGATCTTCTGCGCGACCGCCGAATACCGCGATCGGATGAAGAAAGAAAAGAAGAAATAAGGAGTCGGCTTCGCCGACAAAAGGAAAACCCCGAGGTGCAACGCACCTCGGGGTTTCTCTTATTCTTCCGTCAAATAGGTCAGGGGAATGTCGTAGGTCGATTCGTACACGGCTTTCCACGCCTCGGCGTTTTTCTCGAGCATCTCCTCGGCGTTCTTTGCGTGCGATTTTTCGGGGTCGGGGAAAATCGGCTCGCACACGTGGATGGTATATTCCTGCACGTAGAAGCCGTCCTCGCCCATCACTTCGGAATCCTTCATGGTGATGAAGCACGGGAGTACGGGCACGTTGTTCTTCGCGGCGAAGCTGTAGGCGCTCTTCTTGAGCGGACGCGGCTTGCGGTAGTTCCACCACATACCCTGCTCGGGATAGACGAGCACGAAGTGGCCTTCCTGCAACAGCTGGTTGACAGCGGTCAGGAACTTGCGCATCGTCTGGCGGTTGGAGGACAGCGGCAACGTGTTGTAGTGGCGCATCAAAAAGCCGTAGAATCCGGGGAAGGAGGTGTAGTTGCCTTCGCGGATGACGCGGTAGAAGATGCGCTCGGGTTGCTCGGCGGCTTCGTACGCCATTTGGATGGCGAAGCTGTCGAAGGCGTTGAAGTGGTTGCAGGTGATGACGGCACCGCTTTGCAGGTTCTTGAAATGCTCGATGCCGCGGATCTCCTTGATGATGATCTTTTTGTCGGCAATCTGCTTTTCCAAAAATTCGCGCGCCATCTTGTAGGCAAGCTTCGTCTTCATGCGATCCGCGCGACCGCGGCGGATATATTCGATCTCGTCGGGCATCAGCATGCGTCCGGGGGGATCTTCTTCGACGTCTTCGTCAAAGCGTCCCTCGCGTTCGTATTGTTCGATCTTTTTGAGGATCTCGACGCGGTCTGCCGCGCGCGCATGGCGGTTGACGCGGTTGAGGTAGTTGTCTTCGCGGTTGGTCTCGTCGATGGCGAGTTGCAACAGCTTGTCGCACGATACGCGGTCGCGCTCGCGCTCTTCGTCGGTGTAGGCATCGAGAATGGCGCGGATGTCGTCGTAGACGCAGGTCTTTTTTGCCGCATCCCAGAAGAACTCACCGTGACGGCAGTCGGCGTAGTGCCAGGGCTTGCTCGTCATGATGTAGTGCAGGATGTGCGCCTCTTCGATCGGGTAGGGGATGTTGCCGAACACCTCGGTGTTCCAGCGCTGATCGAGCCAGAAGACGTGATCCTTGCAAATGAGGTTCAAATAATCCTCGTCCTGCGTGACGACGAAGTCGTAGGTGTGCAGGATCTGGATGAATTTATCCAGCACGTACTTCAAGCGGAACTGCTCGCAGTTGATGAGCAAAATGCCCGCGTTGAAGAAGTTGTAGCGCGACACACCCACCACCTTTTCGGCGTAGGTGCCGTAGCCGTCCACCTGCACCATCGCCTGCTCGTGGCACGCGCCGACGTAGGCGTCATAGATCTCGGTGTCGTAGAGCTTGCTGATGTCGCCGCGCACGACGGTGTCGGAATCGATGTAGAGCGCTTTCGTCAGCTCGGGGAACATCTCCGCGATGAACAGACGGAAATAGGTTGTCTTCGAGTAGTAGTCGCGGATGGGCAGGCGCTCGGCGATCGACGCGAGATAGTCGGTCACGTCGTCAAACGTGATCTCCCAATTGTCGGTCTTCAGCGCCAGCACCTTTTCTTGCCACGCGGGGCTGATGTCGGTGTGCAGAACGTGGGCGTGATAGCGGCGGTCTTTGGAAGCGTTTTCGATCATGGAGTGAAGTGACACGATGGTGAACTTCACAAAGTTGTCGTCGCACGCGTAAAATACGTGGATCGTTTGGTTATCCATGACGGGTCTCCTCCTCGTTTTCAAAAACTCGTTTCAAGTAGATATAGTCGTACAGCACGTCGTCAAAGACGTAGTAGCGGAACACCTTGTGCACCCGCGAGACGTGCCATTGTTTGATGTTGTCGGTGTGGGGGTAGGGCAGCCAGAACAGACGCTTGGAGAAATGGCGCACGACCGTGTGCTTGTGCAGAAATTTTTGGTCGTTGAAGCGCTGGGGAAGCATCTTCTTCTTGGTGGTGGAGCGGATGAGCGCGCTTTGGTCCGCAAAGGGGAGCTTCTTGGTCTTGATGAGGTTGCGCGCCTTTTCAAACAGCTTCGTCTCGCGGGCGCGCTTCATGTTAAAGAGGATCACGCCGGCGTTGACGTAGTTCGGACTGACCAGATATTTGCCGTAGTGGTCACGCGCGGCGGCGTATTCCACTTCGGATACGTCGAGGTCGTACAGCAGGTGAATGTCGCGGTTGAACAGGATGTCGATGTCGAGGTAGAGGAGCTTGTCAGGCATATCGACCTTGTCCGCGAACAAACGGATGAGCGTGTAGGGCGAGCAGTAGGCGTTTTCGTTCGGACACGCGGCAAACTCCGCTTCGTAAAACGGTGTCACATCCACCTTGATCGCGCGGTTGTCGGGGTTGTAGGTCTTGATGACCTTCTCGAAGAAGGCGACCTGCGCGTCGGTGACGGGGCGGTAATTCTCTTTGATGTGGGAGACGTCCATCGTGAAAATGTAAAACGTGAACGGCTCGTCGGAGGCGGTACGCTTGAGAATGGACAGCGAGCAGGTCAGCATGCCGTCAAACACGCCGTCGTTGCCGCAGTAGAGAATGTTAACCATCGGTCTCCTCCTTGTCCTTCTTGATGTAGCGGATGGTCTCGCAATCCGACAGCGCGGCGCGCGCGGTCATCGCCGCGTGGACGCGGTCGCGCAGGTCGCGCTTTTGCTCGCGTTGCGAGAGGGTATCGTCGGGGAAAAACGGACCGTCCACATAGGTGACGATCTTCGGCTTTTTGGAAAAGCGCCGTTTTTGATAGGTGTTGGTAAAGCAAAAGGCGGGCGTGCCGTACTTGATGGGATAGAGGAACGAACCGTCCGCAAACGGGCGGATCTTCGTGTAGTACGGCCAGATGTGCGCCTCGGGATAGATCATAATGACGTGGTTTTCCTTGACGCGGCGTTCCACCGCTTCGAGGAAATGCCGATAGGCGGCGCGGTCGTCGGGAAGAGGCAGAGCGCCGAGCGAAGGTGTGATGCGCCCGAGGTAGGGCATCGACACGTTGTTCGGATGCACGATGGTGTAGACCGTGCGCGGGAACGTGATGAGCGAGGGAAGCACCGCGTCGGCAATGTCCTGCGTGTGGTTGCCGTAGAGGAAGAACCCCTGCTTTTTGAACGGCTTCAGCTTTTCCTTGCCGACCGTCTTGTGGCGAAAACTCCACTTGGTGTAAAATTTGGCGATCGGGGTCGCGACCACACGATACCAGAACACGTGGGTGAAGCGTTTCCACAGGGAGTCGTGACAGTACACCCACGACTCGTCGATGACCTTCGGCGTGATCTTCGCGACGGAAAACTCGTCGTTCAACTCGTCGGAATAGTAAATCACCTGCCGCTTGTCCACACGATCGCCTCTCCTTCCGCACAAATCATCCGATATTACCAGTATACCCGAAATTTCGCCGTCGGTCAAGACCGCACCTATAGAACTATTCTACGCAAAAGAGAACCGCAAAACCACACCTCTACGATTCGTAGAACGGCGGTTTTGCGGCAAAAGCAGTCAACAGACGGGAGAGTTATGCACTTTTTTTGAGGAGATTGTAGGAAAGGAGGATGGCGATCTGTGCGGGGATGCCGGCGAGGTATACCTGCCACACGTTGATACCGTAGCAAGCGAAGTGTACCTGGATGCACAGCAGAACCGACCACACGAGCGAGGAAAAGATGGCAAAGTTGCGTCGGGGGATAAACCACAAGGTGTTGAAGATCACAAAGAGAACCAGCGACACGGGCACGGCATACAGGAAGCAGAGCCAGTAGTGCGGCAAGGTCGGAGCCAAGCTGTAGAACATCAGGAAGGTGACCCCGGCCGCCGCCCAAACGAGCAGAATGACGATCAGGGTGATGACACCGTGACGGATGTCGAGGCGTTTTTGCGCCGCAGGGTCGAGGGGCTTGGCGGTCGGCGCGGTCGGTTCGGGGGCGGCAGGAGCGACGGCGGGAACCGTCGGTTCTTTACCGCGCACGAGCAGATCGAGCGATACGTCAAACAGCTCCGCCATCGCGACGAGCGTGCCGATGTCGGGGGTCGACTCGCCGCGTTCCCATTTGGAGACCGCCTTGTCGGAGTAGGTCAAATGCGAGGCAAGCTCTTTTTGTGTCATCCCGGCGGACTGGCGAAGCCGCGTGATGTTTTGGGCAATGATGTGTTTGGTTTCGGACATGAGAGCCGTGTACCTCCTTTTTGCAAAAGAATCGCAAGCGGTCATTCGACACCTTTGGCGGTGCGACCGCGGGTGAAGCCTTTAGGGAGAAGCGCCGAGGCTTTGGGCGCTTCGTTACCGTCGGCGGCCGCACGGTAGGCGGCGGTCAGACGGGACAGCTCCTCCTTCGATTCGGTGGTCGCGTGGAGCCACCAAAACGCGAGGGGAGGCAGGTCGTCAAGCGCATCCGCCGTGTACAGCGGAACGCTGTTGAGCAGGTCGGCGCATCCGCCCGCACATTGAAGCGGAAAGACCGCTCCCTTGCGGTCGATGAGCGCGCGGTCTTGCTTGCAATCGCGGCAACCGCGCGCGGCACTTGCGGGACAGTTGCGAAGAAGCATCAGCGGCACGCGTCCGTACAGCACGGCACCCATCGGGAGCGGTGCGGCGGCGGCGAAGCGCATCTGCGCGAACGACAATTCGGGAGAAAGGGTGCAGCCGACGAGTCCGTCATCAAAATGGACGTGCGCGGTGGCGGCGTTGAAGGTGTGCAGTCCGAAGCCGCCGACTGCGGGAAGTCCGACTTCGCGGCACAGCGGTACGGCGCCGACGTTGTGAGCGACGGCAAAGGAGGCCCCGTTCGCCTTGGCGGCGGCGAGGGAGCGCTTGATCGCGTCCTCGCGCCCGAAGAGACCGCGCGGGATCTCCGCACCGAGCGGCAGACGCGCGGACAGAGACTGCCAAACCGCAGGAGCGGTGTCAAGCGGCAACACGAGCGCATCGGCATCGGAGAGGAGCGCTTCGGACACGCGGTCCTCCGAAGGCAACCGCACGACCAGCGCGGGCTTGGCGGGAGTGTACGGTGCATACGCATTTGCAGGCGCGGCTGCAAACGGGATCGCCTTTGCCTCGCCGCGTCGGGCGAGCAAGACGGCGCACGCTTCACGGCGCAGAGCGTTCACCGCCGAGAGCGGCGCATCCGCCTCGGCGTCGCGGTCGAGGGTGACGGTGTCGGCCGCAAACGGGGTGTCGCCGAGCTTCAACAGCGCGGATCTGATCCGCTCGTTCGGCAAGGGATTCGCGCTGTCGCGCGGGATATCGCCGCAGACGGTGACGCGGTGACCGTCGCGGTCGCTCAGCGTCAGCGAGAGCGGTTGCAAACGGTGCATCGTCAGCGACATCGTGAGCGGTACCGACACGCGCTCACGGCGGTAGAGAGACGCAAGCCGCTTTTGCGCCGCAGGGGCGGCGGTCACGTCGTCTTTGGTGCGACTGCCGAACATCGCGATCGTGCGACGATCGGTGAAATAGCCGTCGGTGAAGCCGCTGCGGGAAAATACCGCACGCAGATCCTCGAGGAGCGCCTCGTCGGGCGGTGTGCCGTCGAGAGCGGCACGGCACGCCGTCACGGCGGCGGCGACGTATTCGGGACGCTTCATGCGTCCTTCGATCTTTAAAGAATCCACCCCGAGCGCTGTCAGCGACGGCAGGTGGGAGATCAGCGACAGATCCTTGAGCGACAAGGCGCGATCCGTCTCCTTCGGGGCGGAATGCAAGCAAAACGGAAGACGGCAGGGTTGGGCGCAGTGACCGCGGTTGCCGCTTCGACCGCCGAGGAAGGCGGACAGCAGGCACTGTCCCGACACGCTCATGCACAGCGCACCGTGCACGAACACCTCGATCTCGCAGTCCTCCTTGCAGCAGGCGGCGATCTCCGCTTCGGTCATCTCACGCGCGAGCACCACGCGGGAAAAGCCCCGGTCTTTCAAAAACCGCACGCCTGCGGGCGTGTGGCAGGTGAGTTGGGTGGAGGCGTGGAGCGTCAGCTCCGGTGCCGCGCGGTGAAGAGCGGCCGCCAGTCCGCGATCCTGCACGATGAGCGCGTCCACGCCGAGCTTGGCGGCGAGCTCAGCCTCACGCAGAGCGTCGGAAAATTCGTTTTCGCGCACGAGGGTGTTGAGGGTCAGGTGCACCGCAACACCGCGTTCGTGACAGTAGGCCACCGTCCTTGCCAGCTCCTCCTCGGAGAAGGGGGTGCTGTGCTGACGGGCATGAAAACGGCCCGCTCCGAGATACACCGCATCCGCGCCGCATCGCACGGCGGCGATCAGCGCTTCGGGGGAACCGACGGGAGCGAGCAGTTCGGGTCGTGCATTAGGTACGAGGGACTTCATCAAAAGTCCTCCGATTCGTCAAGCAGCTCTTCAAAATCGGCAATGGGCTTGGGCGCGTGCGGTTTCTTGGCAGGCGCGTCGATCTTGGGTGCGCGCAGCTGCAGGATCTCCTGCGACAGGCGCGCGTTCTCCTCGCGGGCGGCGGCCAACTGATCCTTGAGATGCTCGCAGTCGTCCACCATGCGCTTGAGCTTGAGACGCAGATCCTCGGCGGCTTTGGACTCCTTGTTCGCTTTATCGGCGTTTTGCAGTGCCGTCAGCACCGCCGCCATGGTGGTGCTCATGCGGCGATCGTTGGTGACGATCTGCGCCATTTCGGCATCCACCTGCGCCACCAGATCGCGCATATAGCTGAGCGATTCCTCCGAAACCAAAGTATAGGTGGTACCGCAGATGTTGGCCTTGAGACGATTGAGCGACATAAGGTCGTTCCTCCTTTGCTCGACAATACGACAATATATAAGAACAGTATACACCAGATTTCCCCAAAAATCTACCTTTTTTCAAAAAGGGAAGCAATTTCCTCGAAAAAAATCGAAAAGACGTATTCACAAGGACGATTTTGTGCTATAATGGGGGAGATCTATCAAAACGGAAGGGGAGATCGTGATGATACGACGCATCGGCATCGGTGTTGTAGCACTGTGGATGCTGTGGACGGCGGCGCTTTTGCCGCTCGCGGTGAGCGCGAACTACGAGCTCCCCGAGGATAAGAAAAAAACTCTCACCGCCGATGCGGCGCTGGTGATGTATCTCGGGACGGATATGTCGCGCGATATGATCATGTTCGAACAAAACGCCGACAAGCGCATGACCCCGGGCGGTATGGTGCGCGTGATGGTCGGTATGTATGCGCTCAAGGTCATTGAGGAGTACAACATCGACACCGCCGTGGCCACCGGCACCTACACCGAAGAGGTGTTTGATCTCATCGCCGGTCAGGACATTGCGACGGTCGGTATGCAGTACGGCGACGTGTGGCACGTGGACGATCTGTTGACCATCGGCGTCATCCGCACCGCCGCCGATGCGGTCGGGACGCTCAGCGTGACGCTCGCCGGTTCGCACGAGCGCTTTGTCGAAGGAATGAACGCCCTGGCGGCGGAGATCGGCTGTGCCGACACCCATTTCACAAACGTGTTCGGTCTCGATCACGCCGAGCAGTATACCACCGCCCGTGATATGTACAAGATCCTGCGGTATGCGACGTTGCATTATCCGCAGATGATCGATATCCTCAGCCTGAAGGAGCACACGACCGCTCCCGTGCTCGGAGAAGCGGAGACGTGGATCACCGCCAACGAGATGCTCAGGGAAAGCTCGGAATATTTCTATTCGCCGCTCGTCTACGGACGCACCGGCAATTCGGAAACGGGCGGTCATGCGTCCGCTTCGGTGGCGCGCGACAGCGGCTTTGAGTTCATGACGGTGGTCATGGGCTGTAAGGACGACGACGAAACGACTGAAGGTCTCGCGTTCCGAGACACCAAGACGTTGTTCCGCTGGGTGTACAATTCCTTCTCCTATCGCACGATGGTTCGCAAAGGACAACCGATCACGCGTGTCGGCGTGGATCTTGCGTGGAGTGTCGATTCGACCGCACTCGTTGCGGGCGACGACCTGGAGGGTATGCTCCGCTCCGATGTGGATCTCGGTACGCTCCGCTACGAGGTGGTGCTGAGCGAAGAGATACAGAATCGCGGCGGGCGCGTGGAAGCGCCTTTGGAAAAAGGACAGGTCTGCGGTGAGGCGCGCGTGTACGACGGAGAGGATCCGGTCGGCACGGTGTCGCTCGTGGTGGGCGAGAGCGTGGAACGCAGTCAGGTGCTGGCCGTGTTGTCGGCGGTGTGGGGCGTCATCACCAACCCCTTTGTGCTGACGGTGCTCGGCGTGATGGCGGCACTGTTCATCGGCTACGTCGTGATGACGGTGAGCCACAACAAAAAGCGCCGCCGCCAAAAGCGCCGTCCGGTGAAGCGATACAAATAAGAACAACGAAGAGAGACCGTGATATCGAGCGCGGAGGATGTAAAGGAGTCGGCTTCGCCGACGGAAGGAAAAACGAGGTGCCGTCCAAAGCACCTCGTTTTTTGTTTGTATCTTTAGATAGAAATAACCCCCGGCTATGCCGGGGGTTAAAGAAAGCTTTAGCGAGAAAAGCCTTCCCCTTGAGGGGAAGGTGGCATTTGCGAAGCAAATGACGGATGCACCCCAGAGTGGTCTCTCTTGACGTTTCGCGTCAATTCACCTTCAGGTGTAGCCGCCGAAGGCGGCGCGGGTGTTTGCGGGGTTTCATAACGGACGCTGACGCGTAGGGCACCTCATCCGTCTCGCCTGCGGCTCGACAGCTTCCCCTCAAGGGGAAGCCTTGTTCGCCTGTTTACAGGTTGCAGTGCAACACATGCGGTTGGCAAACCGTTCCATGCGCTTACAAGCGCGGCCTGTAACGGCCCCTTATAGGGGCGGTGCAAACCACCAGCTAAGCTGGTGGTTTTGATTGCGGGGAGGAACCCCGCCGGTTTGTCAAAAAATTTTCAATTTGTTTCCAATACGCTATTGCCTTACGGGGAAAAATACGGTATACTATATGTGTCTAGCTATAGACATACGAAATGGTAATTTATTTTGGAAGGAGATAGAATCCCATGGCTCTGACAACCAACAAGTCCGTGCTGTCCTGGATCGACGAGAAAGTCGCGCTCGTGAAGCCCGACCAGATCGTTTGGATCGACGGCAGCGAGGAGCAGCTCGAGGCTCTGCGTGCCGAGGCCTGCTCGACCGGCGAACTCATCAAACTGAACGAAGAAAAGCTCCCCGGCTGCTACTATCACCGCACCGCGGTGAACGACGTGGCGCGTGTCGAAGGTCGTACCTTCATCTGCGCTACCACGAAGGAAGAGGCCGGCCCCACCAACAACTGGATGGATCCCGCCGAAGCCTACAAAATGCTCGACGACATCGCGCGCGGCAGCTACCAGGGTCGCACCATGTACGTCATCCCCTATTCGATGGGCCCTGTCGGCTCGCCGTTTGCCAAGTACGGCATCGAGCTGACCGACTCCATCTACGTTGTGCTCAACATGGTCATCATGACCCGCGTGGGCAAGAACGTTCTCGAAGCGCTGGGTGACAGCGAAGACTGGATCCGCGGTCTGCACTGCAAGTGCGACATCGACGAGGAGAAGCGTTATATCTGCCACTTCCCGCAGGATAACACCATCTACTCGGTCAACTCCGGCTACGGCGGAAACGTTCTGCTCGGTAAGAAGTGCTTCGCGCTTCGCATCGCGTCCTACCTCGGCCGTAACGAGGGCTGGATGGCGGAGCATATGCTCATCCTCGGTGTCGAGTCTCCCGACGGCGACATCAAGTATATCGCGGCGGCGTTCCCGTCTGCCTGCGGCAAGACCAACCTCGCCATGCTCATTCCGCCCGAGTACTACAAAGGCAAGGGCTACAAGGTCTGGTGTGTCGGTGACGACATCGCCTGGATGCGCATCGGTGAAGACGGCCGTCTGTGGGCGTGCAACCCCGAGAACGGCTTCTTCGGCGTAGCGCCCGGCACCAACATGAAATCGAACCCCAACGCCCTCATCTCCACCCAGAAGGGCACCATCTTCACGAACGTGGCGCGTAACCTCGACGACAACACCGTGTGGTGGGAAGGTCTCGACAAGAATCCGCCCAAGAACGCCGAAGAGTGGAAGGGCAGCAAGTGGGATTACACCGACGGCACCAAGGGTGCTCACCCGAACTCCCGTTTCACCGCTCCTGCGAAGAACTGCCCCTGCGTGTCGTCTGAGTTCGACTCCCATACGGGTGTGCCGATCTCCGCGATCGTGTTCGGCGGTCGCCGCGCGAAGACCGCTCCGCTGGTGTATCAGTCCCGCGACTGGAACCACGGCGTGTTCGTCGGCTCCATCATGGCGTCCGAGACCACGGCGGCTGCGACCGGCGCGGTGGGCGTTGTCCGTCGTGACCCGATGGCGATGCTCCCGTTCTGCGGCTACCACATGGGCGACTACTGGGCGCACTGGATCGCCATGGGCGCGAAGCTCGGCGACAAGGCTCCCAAGATCTTCAACGTCAACTGGTTCCGCACCGATGACGAAGGCCACTTCATTTGGCCGGGCTTCGGTGACAACCTGCGCGTCCTGAAGTGGATCCTCGACCGTTGCGAGGGCAAGGCGGAAGCGATCGAAACCGCGATCGGCTACGTCCCCAACGCCGAAGACATCGACCTCACCGGTCTGGACTTCGACATCGAGACCCTCAAGGGCATCCTCGAAGTCGACAACGACCTGTGGAAGGCGGAGATCAGCGGTATTGAGGAGTTCTATGCGAAATTCGGCGACAAGCTCCCCGCAGAGCTGGTCAAAGAGCTCGATACTCTGAAGAGCAACCTCGGCTAACAGCGTTTTCAAAACATCCCTCGGGCATCTGTCCGAGGGATGTTTCTTTATGGCAATGAAGAATGAAAAGTGAAGAGTGAAGAAGGAAGGAGTCGGCTTCGCCGACGGAATGAAGAAAAACGAGGTGCAAAAAGCACCTCGTTTTTTGTATGGTTGCGGCGTGCGTAAAAACCTCCCTTGTTAAAGGGAGGTGGATTTCGGCGAAGCCGAAAGACGGAGGGATTCCGTTGCGCTTTTGCGCGGCGTGTCCGCCTGCGCGGACACGAATCCTCCCACCGCCTCGCGGCGGTCCCCCCTCCTTTGACAAGGAGGGTTATGCGGGCGGCAGGTTGCCGCCCCTACCGCTCGGTAGGGACAACCGCGTAGGGAACGGCCTATGTGCCGTTCCGTTTGAAAGACGGAGGGAGTTTTCGCACGAAAACGCGGCGGCACCAAGGCGCCGCCCAACGTCAACCAATGGGTGACATCGTAGGGGAGGGCCTCCGCGCCCTCCCGCGATGGGATTTCACGGGCGCACACAGAGGTGCGCCCCTACGTCAAGCAATGGGTGATATCGTAGACCAACTATAAAAAGTCAAGCAGCAAAATGAGAAATATTATCAGAGAAAGAAACGTCTTTTGAGAGGATGGCAAAGAGTACACGAACAA
>JAFQFZ010000033.1 GCA_017398425.1 Clostridia bacterium
ATGTAACAAAACTCCCCGATCGGTTCAGAGAACCGATCGGGGAGTTTCTTGTATTGCGTTTGTATCAGCCCATGAGGATGATACTGCTGTCGAGCGGGAGATACCCCTCGCCGACAGGGTCGACGGCGTTGCCGTTGACGCGCACTTCAAAGTGGAGATGCGCGCCGTCCGAGTCGCCCGTATTGCCGACGGCGGCGATCGGACTCATACCGCCGAACACGATGTCGCCTTTGTTGACATAGAGTTCGTTGCAGTGACCGTAGAGCGTGACGATGCGTCGTCCGAGGATGTCGTTGCCGTGATCGATGATCACGTACTTGCCGAAGCCGCTGTTATCTTCACCCGAGAAGATCACGGTGCCGTCCGCCGCCGCAACGATCGTTTTACCGGTGGAATCGCCCCACGAGGCGATGTCGAGACCGTAGTGGAACTGGTTGTAACGCGATTTGTAACTGCTGGTGATGATCTTGCAGTCGGGGGTCGGCCAATGCATCAGGGTCGGCGCGATCGACTCGGGATCAGCGTAATCCTTGAGCAGTTCGTTGATCTGGCGTTGGAGGAAGCTGTGCTGTTCGGACAGCGTCAGGAATTCCATGCGTTTGTACGCGAGGTCGGCGCTGAGCTGCTTGGACACCTGATTGGCTTGACCGAGCAAGCCGAGCAATTCGCGTTGCGTTTTTTCAAGCGACTGAGACGCTTCGACGAACGGATCGCGCTCGGCTTCGAGGCGTTGCTGTTGAAGCTCCAGCAGGTGGCGCTTCTCTTCGATGGATCGGATCGCGCTTTCCAACTGTTGCATATCGAGTTCATCGATCGCCGTTAAGCGTTCGTACATTTTGGAGCTGATCAGATAATCGGTGTATCCTTTGGAATTGGCGACGATCTGCAGAAGATTACGGTTGCCGTCCTTGGACATGGAGCGTAGCTTCTCGCGCATACTTTGGAAGCTCTGCAGCATCGACTGACGATGGACGAGCATTTCCTGCTCTTGTTGCATGAGCAGTTGATCGTTCAGAAAGATCTGCTCCGAAAGCGAGGATTTGAGCTTGTCGTTGATGTCGATCTCTTTTTGCTTGATGGCGATCTGCTCTTCGAGATTGGACTTTTGGAGCAGTAAACCCTCGAGCGTGTCCGAGAAGTATTTTTGCGCTTCCTGAAGCGCGAGCGCCTGCGACTGCAGTTCCTGGCGCGAAGCCTGAAGCTGTGCCACCGACTCGCGCAGGTCGTCTTCCTCCGACGGGGCGGTCGGAGCAGTAGTCGGGCGCGTGGTGCTTTGTGTGGGAGCGGTCGTTGCGGTGGTGCTCTCGGCGGTCGGAGGGGTGGTGGTTTCCTCCGCACCGACCGTCGGCACACTGCACACAAGTATGCAGATCACCAAAGCGATGATCTGCATAGCAAACCGATGAGATTTACGTGTAGAACGAGACATAGTACAATCGTGTCCTTTCGAGACGATCACAGGTATTCGTTGATGATATAATCCCCGGCGGAAACGTAGCCGTAGCCGATGGGATCCACCGCGCCGCCGTTGAGACGCACCTCAAAGTGGAGGTGAGGACCGGTGGAATCGCCCGAACTGCCGATCGCGGCAACGGCCTGACCCGCGCCGACCGATTCGCCTTGCGACACATAGATCGCCGAACCGTGGGCGTAGAGCGTGGTTACGTTGTTGCCCGAGGAATCGGTGCCGTGGTCGATCATGACGGTGTAGCCGTAGCCACCCATCCAGCCGGCATAGGACACCACACCATCGGCCGCCGCGTAGATCGGGGTGCCGTAGCAACCGCTGCCGCAGAAGTCGATGCCGTTGTGGTTCACACCCCAGCGCGGGCCGAACAGCGAGGAAATGTATTCGCAGTTCGAGGGTTTGACCATGGTGCCGCCGCCGTAGGTGATGTTACTGCCGAAGCCCATGCCGATCGATTCGTTGATCTGCTGTTGCAGGGCGGCCGCTTGTTCCTTGGCGTATTCGATATCCGCTTTGTAGCGGTCGATATCTTGATGGAGCTTGTCGATGGCGGCGTTCTTTTCGCTGTACAGTACGTCGAGTTCCTGCTTGGCAAGCGTCAGCTCGGCGTGCAATTCCGCGATCGGGCGGCGCTCTTCGTTGAGGACAGCCTTTTGCTTTTCCAGTTCCTCACGCGCCTTGTTGATGATTTCCATCTCGGCTTCAATGCTGTTGAGCAGTTCTTGGTTGTATGCCGAGATGCGTTCCATCGCTTTGGATTTGATGAGGTAGTCGGAGAAGTCTTTGCTGCTGAGGAGCATTTGCATCATCGAGGTGAGCGTGCCGGTTTTGGAAATGGCGCGCAGACGTGCGCGAAGCTCCTGCATACGCCCGTTGATCTCCGCTTCCTTGGCGGCGATCTCGGTCTGCTTTTCGCCGATGGCGTAGTTCATGTGGGCGATCTCTTCATCCTTTTTATCGATCAATTGCTGGTTGACCTCGATTTCCTGCATTTTCAGTTGAATGCGTTCCTCGAGACCGTCTTTGAGCTCTTCTTGCTCATCCAGGGTGGCGGCGGCGTAGTTCAGCTTGTCACGCAAGGCTTCTTGTTGGTTGATCAATTCCTGGCGCTGTGCCTTGAGGTCCTCGACGTCATCGGCGTGAACAGGGATCACCGCGCCGCACAAAAGCAGGGAAGCCGCGGCGGCGGTCGCCGTCACGCGCGTCCAGATGCCGTGGGATGCATGGCGGTTGTGAAACATTTCGCATCCACCTTCCTTTCGTAATCGGTATTAAACGGTATCAGCCGTAGATATCCACACCGCTCATCGGGAGATACCCGGCGGTGGGATTGGCGTCGGTGCCGTCGACCTGCACTTCAAAATGCAGGTGTGCACCGTAGGAATCACCGGTGTTGCCGATGTTGGCAATGTGTTCACCGGCGCTGACGGTTTGTCCGTCGTAGACAAACACCTCGCTGCAGTGGGCGTAGATGGTGAGGATGCGACGACCTTGATCGTCGTAGCCGTGGTCGAGCATCACAAAGTAGCCGAAGCCGCCGCCCCATTCGTCAAACCGATTGGAGTAGGCAACGCGTCCGTCCGCCGCCGCCACGATCGGCTCACCGTGAGCACTGCCGTAGCAGGCGATGTCGATGCCTTTGTGGAACGCTCCGAACTCGGGACGGTATTTGTAGCTGCTGGTGATGACCTTGCAGGTGGGGGCGGGCCACACCATTGAACCGCTCATGGTCGGTTCGTCGCTCGGTTCGTCGGGCAATTCGGTGCCGTTTTCTTCGGCTTCCTCTTTGCGCTTTTCTTCTTCCTCGCGGCGCTTTTCCTCTTCACGGCGGATCTGCTCCATCACGTCATCGATGATGCCTTGCAGGTGCGCTTGTTGTTCTTGGATCTTTTGGATCTGTTCGTTGAGGTTGTCGACGTTCTGCGCCATGCTTTGTGCGAGCGCATCCGCCTCGGCGTAGTACGCCTGCAGTTCCGCTTTGCCGGCCTCCAGCTCTTTTTGTGTCTCGGCGGCTTTGGAGCGCTCCGTCTCGAGTGCCGCTTTGTCCGCCTTGAGCTGCACCTGTGCGTTTTGCAGACCGATGATGGACAACTCGGTGTCGTCCATCAGCTTTTGGTCATGCGCCGCGATGCGCTCGGACATTTTGTAGCTGATGAGGTAGTCGGTGTAGCTCTTGCTGTCGAGCAACACCTGCAACCCGACGGAAGAGGAATCCTTCTTCGACAGGGCGCGCAGGCGACTGCGGAGCGTCTGGAACATGGCGGCGACATCCTCGTTGAGCTGAGCGATGAGGATGTCCTGCGCGGCAATGCGCTCCGTCTTTTGGGCAATGTGGGTGTCGTACTGCATGAGCAGCTCTTGATTGATGCGGATCTCTTCGGATTTCGCGACGATCTGCTCGCGCAGGATCTCATTCTGTTTCTTTTGTTCCTCGAGCGTCGCGGCGGTTTCGTCGCGCTGGGCTTCGAGTTCTTCTTGCTTTTGGGCAAGGTCGTTTTTTTCGGCGTTCAATTCGTCGATCGTTTGCGCATAGGCGGTGGTTTCGGGCGAACGCGACTGCATGGGAAGCGTGGCTGCCAAAACCGTACCGCAAAGGATGCAGCACAGCACACGGGTTAACGGCGAAAGACGCCGAGCAGAGACTCGTGTGTGTTTAATCAATGTTGACACCGCTTTCTTCTTTCAAATATCGTCCGATCGCGTGACGGCTGCCGAGCATACCCGTGAGCGTACCGATGAGCAGGAAGCAGACGAGCAGTTCCGCCCACACCGGCATGCCGAGCATACCGATGGTCGAGAGGTTCGCCAGGGTGATGAAACCGAGCGACAGCGACGAAATGAGGTAGGTGTAGACAAAATAGAGCACACCGAACGACAGCAGACCGGCGGCAAAACCGAGGACCATACCTTCCACCATGAAGGGGAAGCGAATGAACATCTTCGTCGCACCGACGGATTTCATGATGCCGATCTCCAAGCGGCGGCTGTACACCGTCAGCTTGATGGTGTTGGAGATGATGAACAACGACACGAGCAACAGCATGAGGATGATCCAGGCAGCGATGGTGAGCACCGTCTGGCGGATGACGACGAGCGTATCCGCCACGTCCTCAGCATAGCTGATGTCGTCGACGTTTTCGAGGCTTTCGATCAGTTGGATGGTTTCGTCGAACAGCGCGAGATCCTTGAACGTGACCTCAAAGCCGTCGAGCATGGGGTTGTCCTCGCCCTGCAGGCTCTCGAAGGTGGCGTCACCGACGACACCGGCGTAGTTCGCGAGGGTATCTTCCTTGGAGCGGAAGAACACGTCCTGCACGTTGTTCATACCGCGCAGGTTGTTTTCCAGCACGTTGAGCGCCTGGTCGTCGGCGGTCTCCACCGCCCAGACGATGGCTTTGTTTTGGTCGTAGGCGTAGTCAAAGCCCGCTTCGACGTTGACGAACACCAGGTACGCCGCGCCCGAAAGCAACAGGCACGAGACGAGCACGAGGATCGACGCGACCGACATGAAGCCGTTTTGCTTGATGCTGCGGAAGCCTTCTTTGATCAAATATCCGATACTGCTGAATTTCATTGCTCGTCACCTCCGTTTCGACCGATGATATCGGCAAGCACCGCGTCAACGGTGTCGCTTTCTTTTTCGGTGGGGACATCCTGAATGGTGTCGAGCACGTCCGCGACGACCGCGTTGCCCGCCGAGGGAGCCGAGGCGGCAGGCGGCTCGGCGGTGCCCGCCACGTCCGAAACCACGGTGCCGTCGTCAATGACGATGACGCGACGGCTGAACGCCTGCACCAGATCGTGCTCGTGGGTGACGACGAGGATGGTCGTGCCGCGGCGGTTGATCTCGGTGAGGAGCTCCATGATCTCATAGGACATCTCGGGGTCGATGTTGCCGGTGGGCTCGTCCGCGATGATGAGCGACGGGTTGTTGACGAGCGCGCGCGCCAAGCTGACACGCTGTTGCTCACCGCCCGACAACTCCTGCGGGAAGTTGCGCGCCTTGTTTTGCAGACCGACCAGACCGAGGATATAGGGCACGCGCTTGCGAACCTCGCGCTTGGACGCGCCGGTCACGCGCATGGCGAATGCCACGTTGTCAAACACGGTCATCGTGGGGATCAGGCGGAAGTCCTGAAACACGATGCCCATCGTGCGGCGAAGATAGGGGATCTCACGGCGCTTGAGCTTGGAGAGCTTGTAGCCGTTGACGATGACCTCGCCCGCGTTGGGGACTTCCTCGCGCATGATGAGCTTGAGGAAGGTGGATTTACCGGCGCCCGAAGCGCCGACGATGAACACGAATTCGCCCTTGTCGATGTTGATGTTGACATCTTTGAGCGCCTTGGTGCCGTTGTCGTATGTTTTATGAACACCTCTGAATTCGATCAAAGGGACACACCTCCTTGAAAGTCGGTCGGAGAGGACTCTCCGATAGCATAACAACTGCGGGGCGGCGGAAAACCGCCGCCTCGCAGGCGGTTTTAGTATTTAACGGGGTTGGCTTGCAGATACTTCTTGACCATGAGCGCCACTTTAAACACGATGGCGTCGTCAAACTCGCGCAGATCAAGACCGGTCAGACGCTTGATCTTCTCCAGACGGTAGACCAGCGTGTTGCGATGGACGAACAGCTTGCGCGACGTCTCAGACACGTTGAGGTTGTTCTCGAAGAAGCGTTGGATGGTGAACAGCGTCTCTTGATCGAGCGCGTCGATGGAGCTCTTCTTGAAGATCTCGCGCAGGAACATCTCGCACAGCGTGGTGGGCAACTGATAGATCAAGCGGGCGATGCCGAGGTTGTCGTAGCTGCAGATGGTCTTCTCGGTGTCGAACACCTTGCCGACTTCCAAAGCGACCTGCGCTTCCTTGAAAGAGCGCGCCAGATCCTTGATGCCCTCGACGACGGTGCCGATGCCGACGGTCGCCGGGGTGTAGAACTCGCTTCCGAGCGTGTCGACGATGGAGCGCGCGAGCTTCTCGAGGTTGGTGGAGTCGATGTTGCTCTTGACTTCCTTGACGAGCGCGATGTCGTTCTCATTGATGTTGATGACGAAATCCTTCGCCTTGTCGGGGAAGAGGTTTTGCACGATGTCAAAGGTGGAGATGTCGGTGCGCGTGGACACGCGGATCAGCAGCACCACACGGCTGACGTCGTTGTTGAAGTGCAGTTCTCTCGCCTTGAGATAGATATCGCCGGGGAGGATGTTGTCGAGAATGATGTTCTTGACAAAATTGCCGCGGTCGTACTTCTCGTCGTAGTATTGCTTGATGCTCGAGAGGGAGACGGCGAGGAGGGAGGCGAACTTCTCCGCCTGCTCGTCGTTGCCGCTGACAAACAAAATGTACTCGGCGTGGGGACGCGAGCCGAACGGCTTGTAGGTATAGTCGCCGCTGACAAACGTGTCGGTAGCGGAGAACGACTCGGCGTTGATGACGTTGCTGATCTCGCCCACACGACCGAGGTCACTGCAAGCGATGATGGCGGACGTCTCGTCGATGACGCCGATGGTGCGGTCGATGGCGTCGCGCATTTGGTGGACAACGCCTTGGAATAATCTGTTCGACATAGGGCAATCTCCTCACATTCACAAGTGTATCTACACGTGTTTTTTGGGGTTCGGAATTTCAAGGGAAACAGGGGAAAGACAGACCATCCCCACACTATTCCTAGATACCATTGTACACAATTTTTCAAACAATTTCAAGGCAAAATGCTGAATTTCGCGAAAAAAATCCTTTCTTTTTCGTAACCTTTACAGTTTGTACACGGTTTGGATACAACTTTGGAAAGAAACGGAAAACCCGTCCGATGTGCAGGACGCACATCGGACGGGTTGCGGCAAAAAAAACGCCCGATCCGCGAGGGATCGGGCGTTTGGATGACCGATTAGTTGCAGATGGTCTGCTCGGTGTCTTTGTCGAAGAGGTGGATCTTGGTGTTCTCGATCGCGACGGGAACATCCTCATCGCCGGGACGCGCGGTCGAGGTCGGCTCAACGCGAGCGGTGAAGTTGAAGGTGTTGACGTCGAGGTAGAGGAAGGTCTCCGCGCCCATGAGCTCGGTGACTTCGACTTTCGCGGGAACGATGCAATCCTTGAACTCCTCGAGGAGACGGGGCTCGTCGTGGACGTCTTCGGGACGGATGCCCATGACGACTTCTTTGTCGACGTACGCGTCGAGAGCGCCGTTCTCGTTCTTGAAAGCCGGCAGCGGAATGCGATACTTGATCTCGCGCTTCGTCTTGGTGGCTTCGGTGCCGAACTCGACGAAGAACTGCTCGCCTTCCTTGATGAGCTTCGCATCGATGAAGTTCATCTGCGGGCTGCCGATGAAGCCGGCAACGAACATGTTGCAGGGCTTGTCATACAGATATTGCGGGGTGTTGACCTGCTGGATCAGACCGTCCTTCATAACCACGATGCGATCGCCCATGGTCATAGCTTCGGTCTGGTCGTGGGTAACGTAGATGAAGGTGGTGCCGAGCTTCTGGTGCAGCTTGGAGATCTCCGTACGCATCTGAGCACGGAGCTTCGCGTCCAAGTTGGAGAGCGGCTCGTCAAGCAAGAAGACCTTCGGCTCACGCACGATCGCACGACCGAGCGCAACACGCTGACGCTGACCGCCGGAGAGAGCCTTCGGCTTACGGTCGAGCAGGTGAGCAATATCGAGGATGCGGGCGGCCTCTTCGACGCGGCGCTTGATCTCGTCCTTCGGAGTCTTGCGCAGCTTCAGACCGAACGCCATGTTCTCAAACACGGTCATGTGCGGATACAGAGCGTAGTTCTGGAACACCATCGCGATGTCGCGATCTTTCGGAGCCACGGTGTTGACCAGACGGTCGCCGATGTGGAGTTCGCCTTCGGAAATCTCTTCCAGACCGGCGATCATACGCAGGGTGGTGGATTTACCGCAACCGGAAGGACCGACCAGGATGATGAACTCTTTGTCTTTGATTTCAAGGTTGAAATCCGAGACAGCGGTCACGCCGCCGGGATAGCGTTTGTAAATGTTTTTCAGAGACAAGCTTGCCATTCTAACAAACCTCCTAAGATGTTGTCCATCCTGCAGACGCGATGCCGCAGAATAGTTTATATCGTGTATTTACTATAACAGATTTTTCGCACAATAACCATACTTGGAATCTACAAAGTTTTGTGGGCATCTTTATTTAAAACAACTAAAAATTTGCGATTGTTCATAAAAGAGTCACAAAAAAACCGTCATTACCTCTTGATCGGTCAACATACGGCTCTCGCCGGGCGCCAAAGAGGGGTCGAGGGGAAGACCGCCCATCGACAGACGATGGAGCGCTTCGACGTGAAGCGAGCAGGCGGCGAACATCCGCTTGATCTGATGGTATTTGCCTTCGTGCAGAGTGACGATCGCCTCGTTGCCTTCAAGAGGCTCGCACTTGGCGGGCAGGCACACCTCGCCGCTCATCAGCGTCATGCCGCTTGCGAAGGAGGCGACCGTCGCTTGGTCGACGGGATGGTCGAGCGTGACGAGATAGCGCTTGGGGACGTGCTTTTTCGGGGCGAGCATCCGATGCGCGAAATCACCGTCGTCGGTGAGGAGCACCATGCCGGTGGTATCCTTGTCGAGACGACCCGCGGGAAACAGCTCTCTTGCGCGCCATTCCTCAGGCAACAGATCCACCACCGTCGGGGCGTGCGGATCGCGGGACACGCACAAAATGCCCGCCGGCTTATTTAACATTATATATATATGGCGAAAATAGCTCACGGCTTGTCCGTCGAGTGTGACGGCACACGTCGTCGGATCCACTTTTTGAGACGGATCGCGCACAACGGCTCCGTTCACCGTCACCGCACCGCGACGCACTTTGGCGGACGCG
Source organism: Clostridia bacterium (assembly GCA_017398425.1). Classification (GTDB taxonomy): domain Bacteria; phylum Bacillota; class Clostridia; order Oscillospirales; family Acutalibacteraceae; genus RGIG1959. The sequence goes on from JAFQFZ010000033.1 coordinate 9,328, forward strand.
TCGCGGCGGCTGAGGGTCGTTTGGGCGCTGAGGAATTTATCCAGTCGTTCCATCGGTCGTCACATCCTTGTCGGTTTCGTCGCAGGCGGTCGAAGCGGGAATGAGCGGTAACAGGAAGCTGCCGTCCTCGGCGGCAACGTCGCCGCCGATCACACGATCGCCGTGCGTATATACATGAATTTGTGCGGGAAGGCCGCTTTCGTGGTCGAGCAACGTGTAGGTGTGCAGCTTGACGCGTTGTCCCGCATAGCCGCTCAGGTCAAAGCCGCCTTGCCGTTGCAGGGCGTTGTAGTTGTCGAGCGCCTCGTCGAATTCGTCGGGCAGGCGGATCTCCTCGACGGCGGCGCTGTCGAGTGCGACGGTGTAGCCGAGCGACTTCAGATAGGACGCGATCGCTTCGTCGCCGTCGACGCGGACGCTTGCTTCGTTCACCATCGTGCGCGAGGCAGGAAAGCACAGCGAGGCGATCAACATCGCCGCGATCAGGGTGACACACAGCACCAAGGGGATCAGCCGCCGTTTTTCGGCTTTGACAGACAACACAAACATCACGCTCACGCTCCGTTATTGCAAAATATCAGATGGTGATAGGTATGCAAAAACGAGCGGCGATATGCTTACAGCATGATCATCGGGGCGGTCATTTCGCCGCCGCAGGGGGTGGGCGTTTGCAACGTGAGCGCGTACAGATCCGCCACGCGGTTTTCGAGCGCGAACAGTCGCTGTGCCGCGGGGGAGAGCGCTTCGAGCTGCGAGACGCGGGTGACGAGCGGGATCGCCGTGCCGCGTTCTTTTGCCAGACGCAGGATCTCGCGTCCGCCTTCGGTCGCGCCGAGCACGCGCATATAGGGCGGCTTTCCTTCGGCCATGTCGGCGGTGATGCCCAAAAAGGCGCTGTACACCAACCGTTGCAGGCGCGTGCGCGGATAGCGTTTGGTCTTGGCGAGCGTGAAGAGCGCTTCGAGATCGCCCGCTTCGCGGATGGCGTTGTACAGCCGATTTTCAAGGCCCTCGGACACGGCGGGCAGGGCGGACAGCTCCTCGCGCGAGCGCAGACGAAGCACCGCCAGTACCGCGCGCTCTGTGAGTTCTTCGCGCGACGTCACGCCGCGCTCGATCGCTTCGAGCAACAAGCGGCACACGGTGTTCGGCACAAAGGGCTGAACGTTCGCCGCGCGCCCCGAGCGCACCACTTCGCGGATATAAGACGCGGATGCCATGCCGCCGATGGGGGACAGCGCGTCGTGCGCCGCGCCCATGCGCTTGACGGTGAACGGAGTCATGCGGCTGTCAAGACGCGTCAACGCGCCGAGGTATTCGATGCCGAGGGTGTTGTTGGGACTGTCGAGCAGTGCGGCACGCGCCTCACCGCCCTGTTCAAAGACCGCTTGACGGCGCGCGACGGCGTAGGACAACCCGGTGTCCATCAGACCGCGCATCCGCAGGGCGGTGCGCGGATCGTCCAGGACACGGCGCGCCCCTTCGAGCGCGGTCACGTCGCCCTGTTCACTGCCGAAGCTGAGCAGATCCACCACCCCGAGTGCGTCGAGCATCGACACGCCGCCGAAGGCGAACGTCTCGGCGCTGGCAAGCGCCCACGGCGTGGGGAGCGCGAGCACCAGATCGACGCCGTTTCGCAGCGCCATCTCGGCGCGCACGAACGGATCGAGCAAGGCGGGTTCGCCGCGCTGGGTGAAATAGCCGCTCATCACGGCGACGACACGGTCGGCATCGCCTTCTTTTTCGGCGCGCGTGTGCTCGATGTGGTAGGCGTGTCCGTTGTGAAAGGGATTGTATTCGGCAACGATGCCCGCGATTTTCATAAAACTTTACCGCCCTTCGGTGAAAAATGGGAAAATCACTTGAAAATTGGCAAATGATGTTATATAATACGGTGTTGGAATTATGTATATTATAACGGTCTGATTGCAGTATAGCGCATTTGCGAAGAAATTGCAAGAAAACCGACGAAAGGACGCGTGAAGTTCCATGAAAATTTTGGTCATCAACGCCGGCAGCTCGTCGCTGAAATATCAGCTCATCGATATGGACGGCGAGAAGTGCCTTGCCAAGGGCAACTGTGAGCGCATCGGTATCGAGAACGGTCTGTTCTCTTACGAGAATGCCGACGGCTTTGAAATCGACAAAGAAGTGTTCGATATGCCCAACCACACGGTTGCGTTCGACCGCGTGAAGACGGCGCTCACCGAGGGTGAGGGCAAAGTGCTCAGCGACCTGTCCGAAGTGACGGCCATCGGTCACCGCGTGGTTCAGGGCGGTGCGGTGTTCACCAAGTCCGAGCTTGTGACCCCGTGGGTCATCGAGGAGATCGACAAGCTGTCTCCCCTTGCTCCGCTTCACAACCCCGCTCACGTGCAGGGCATTCGTGCGGCGCAGGCGGCGTTCGGCGATGGTGTGCCGCAGGTCGTCGTGTTCGATACCTCGTTCCACCAGACCATGCCCCCCGAGGCGTATATGTTCGGCGTTCCTTATGAATACTATGAAAAATACGCGGTGCGCCGCTACGGCTTCCACGGCACGTCCCACCGTTATGTGACGGCGCGTTGCTGTGAGCTTCTCGGCAAGACCGAAGGCACCCGCATCATCACCTGCCACATCGGCAACGGTTCGTCCCTCGCCGCTGTGAAGGACGGCAAGGTCATCGACACCACGATGGGTCTGACGCCGCTGGACGGCTTCCTGATGGGTACCCGTTGCGGCGCGATCGATCCGTCGGTCGTCACCTTCATCATGGAAAAAGAAGGCTTCAACCCGACCGAAATGGACAACCTGATGAACAAGAAGTCGGGCATCCTCGGCATTTCGGGCGTTTCCAGCGACGACCGCGACCTCGCGACCGCGATGGAAGCGGGCAACGAGCGCGCGAAGCTCGCGTGGGATATGCGCAGCTATGAGATCCGCAAGCTGGTCGGCGGTTATGTGACGGCGTTGGGCGGCTTGGATGCCATCGTGTTCACCGCCGGTGTCGGCGAGAACCAATGCCAGCTTCGCAAAGAGATCCTCGACTCGCTGAGCTATCTGGGCATGACCGTCAACGAGGAAGCGAACAACACGCGCCGTACCGAGATCGAGATCAGCGGTCCCGACTCGAAGGTGAAGGCGTATGTCATCCCCACCAACGAAGAGCTGGTTATCGCGCGCGATACCAAAGCCATCGTGGAGGCACTCTAAATTTCAGCGGCGGCGTGCCTTTTTCGGCACGCCGCCTTTTCAAAAAGCAACTCGCGCTGACCAAAAGGAGAGAGTAGTATGCAATCCAGACATCTTATTGACCTGTGCGATTTGACGACGGAGGAGTGGGAAGAGCTGACGACGCTCGCCTGCGACATCCGAGAAAACCCCGAACGGTATGCGCATGAGTGCGACGGCAAGATCATGGCCACGCTGTTTTACGAGCCGTCCACCCGCACGCAGATGTCCTTCCAGACGGCGATGCTTCGCCTCGGCGGACGCGTGATCGGCTTTGACGACCCGAACAATTCGTCGGTGTCCAAAGGCGAGTCGCTTAAGGATACGGTGCGTGTGGTCAGCGGCTACGCCGACCTCATCACGATGCGTCACCCGATGGCGGGGGCGGCCAAGGTCGCGTCGATGTATTCGCGCGTGCCGGTCATCAACGCGGGCGACGGCGGGCATCTGCACCCTTCGCAGACGCTGACCGACCTTGTGACGCTCCGCAACGAAAAGGGACGCTTTGACGATCTGTGCATCGGCATGTGCGGCGACCTGAAAAACGGACGCACCGTGCATTCACTCATCAAAACGATGTCGCGTTTCCCCGGCAACAGCTTTGTACTGATCTCTACGCCGTCACTGCGCATTCCGCTGTACGTGCGTGATCAATTGATCAAGAGCGGTTGCCGCTTTGAAGAGGCGGACAGCCTTGCCGACGCGATCGACCGTCTTGACGTGCTGTACATGACGCGCATCCAGAAGGAGCGCTTCGCGACACTCGAAGAATATCACGAGCAGAGCGGCGTGTACATCCTCGATGCGGAGAAGATGAAGGCGGCGAAAGAGGACCTTGTGGTGATGCACCCCCTGCCGCGTGTGGACGAGATCACCGTCGAGGTGGACGACGATCCGCGCGCCAAGTATTTTGAGCAGACCGAGTACGGTCTGTACGCGCGCATGGCGCTCATCATGACCATGCTGAAAAAAACGGACAAGCAGTTGGCGACGCTCCCGATCGGTTCGCTGCACGCGTGCGGCAACCCGAACTGCATCACCAACCGCGAGCGGTACGTGCCGCGCGTGTTCCGAAGGGAGAGCGATATGCTTGTGTGCGACTACTGCGATGAACACACCCTTGAGCCCTGAACGGACGGTCGTGCTGTTCGGCGCACCGCGCACGTCGGGCTCGACGGGAACGCTGTGTGACCTGTTTTTGTCGACTTGCGGCGGCGACGTGACCGTTATCGATTGCTTTGCACGCGGTGTCGCACCGTGCGACGACTGCGGCGGTTGCAAGAAGGAGACGCGTTGCGTCAAGCGCGATATGGACGATCTCTACGACGCGATCGAGCAGGCGACGCGCCTGGTGTTTGTGACACCGGTGTACAACCGTTCGTTTCCCGCACCGATGAAGGCGCTGGTCGATCGGTTGCAGTGCTATTGGAGTCGGCGGTTCGTGCACGGCATCAAGCCGCCCGTCGCGACTCCGAAAACGGCGGTGCTGTTGACCGTTTGCGGCAGCGAGCGCGACGACGGTCTGTGTGTGCAGAACCAGCTTGAGCCGACGCTCACCATCCTCCATGTGACCGAGACGAAGGCACTTCATGTGAAGGGGTCTGACGGCGAGGTTGATTGGGACACCGTTGCCGAGCAGTTGAATAGGCTTTGATGAAAAGGACGAGCAGAATGTTGCTCGTCCTTTTTCACTTTCTCTCTTGTATTTTGGGGGAGTTTGTGGTATGCTGATAGTACGAATTATTCCTTTTCAGGGAGGGTTACTGTTTATGAAACAACCGTGGTGGAAGAGTGCGGTGGCGTATCAAATTTACCCCCGCAGCTTCAAAGACAGCAACGGCGACGGCATCGGTGATATCCGCGGCATCATTGAGAAGCTCGATCACCTGCAAGAGCTCGGCATCGACGTGGTGTGGATCAGCCCGCTGTACAAATCGCCCATGGACGATTGCGGCTACGACATCTCCGATTACTATGCCATCGATCCGCTGTTCGGCACGAACGAGGATATGTACGAATTGATCGATGAAGCGAAGAAGCGCGGCATCAAGATCATCATGGACTTGGTCATCAACCATTGCTCCGACGAGCACGAATGGTTCCAAAAGGCGCTCGCCGATCCGAATTGCGAGGAAGCGGAGTATTTCTACTTCCGCGAGAGCAAGGACGGTCCTCCCAACAACTGGCGCTCGATGTTCGGCGGCTCGGTGTGGGAGAATGTCGGCGGCGACCGCTACTATATGCACCTGTTCGGCAAGAAACAGCCCGATCTCAACTGGGAAAACCCGAAGCTGCGCGAAAAGCTGTATGAGAACATTCGCTGGTGGCTGGATCGCGGCATTGCCGGCTTCCGTGTGGACGCGATCGTTCACATCAAGAAGGAAGAGTCCCTCGCCTCCCATCCGGCAGACGGCGACGACGGCATGTGCGGCTTGCAGGGCTGGGCGCGTAACACCCCCGGTATCAACGACTTCCTCGCCGAGATGCGCGACAAGGCGTTCACCGGCTACGATGCGGAGTGCATGACCGTCGCGGAAGCGCCGGGCGTCGCGCTCGAAGACCTGAAGTACTACGTTGGTGACAACGGCTTCTTCAGCATGCTGTTTGACTTCACCTATTCCGAGATCAACTTCTGGGGCCTCGGCTGGGAGAATGCGCGCATGAAGGAAGACATTCCGACGACCGAACTGCGCGACAGCATCTTCAAGCACATGGAGGACGCGCAAAAGGTCGGCTGGACGGCGGTGTATCTCGAGAACCACGACTACTCCCGTTCGGTCAACAAGTATCTCCCCACGGGCGATCAGCGCGACTATCACGGCGTGACGATGCTCGCGACCATGTATATGAACCTGCGCGGTACGCCGTTCATTTACCAAGGTCAGGAGATCGGCACGACCAACTACAACTTCAAGTCCATCGACGAGGTCAACGACATCTCCACCCATAACCATTGGGGCAACTGGACGGCGGCGGGTCTGCCGATGGAGCAGAAGATGTACGGCTTGCAGTACAGCCGCGATCAGAACCGCATCCCGATGCAGTGGACGGCGGGCGAGAACGCCGGCTTCACCGACGGCAAGGCGTGGCTGCCCATCAACGAGAACCACGTGGATATCAATGTTGAGTCGCAAAAGAACGACGACAACTCGGTGCTTGCCTACTACAAGAAGCTCGTCAAGGCGCGCAAGGAGTCCGTTGTGTCCGAAGCCTTGAGCCTCGGCGATTTTGAGCCGGCGCTCCTCGAGGACGGCGAGATCATCGCCTACAAGCGCATCGGCGAAGAGTCCAAGGCGTTTGTCATCAACAACTACCTCAAAGAAGATCACAAGGTCACCCTGCCTTGCGACGTCAAGAGCGTGGTCGTCTCCAACTACGACGACGTGGCGCTCGACGGTCGCGAGCTGACCCTGAAGCCCTATCAGGCGATCGTGTTTGAAATCTAAAACACGAAGCGGCACAACCCGTTGGTTGTGCCGCTTTTCTTTTTTCTGCCTTTAGGCGTGAAATAACCCCCGGTTCTACCGGGGGAGCAATAACGAAGCGGAGCAACCCCTTGCCTCCCCTTGTCAGGGGAGGTGGATGCGGCTTAGCCGCAGACGGAGGGGTAGTCAGGCCTGTCTCTCCCTCAGTCCTCGCTTTTGCTCGGACAGCTCCCTCGTCAGAGGGAGCCAAGAACAGGTTGATCCATTTTACCCGTATTACGGGTGGCTGTGCGTGTGATGCGATAAT
>JAFQFZ010000034.1 GCA_017398425.1 Clostridia bacterium
CTTGCAACGCACAACGTAAAGGTTTTTGTCAAAAGCGGCAACCACGATTCCGCCGAGCGCATGGCCTTCGGCGGCAGACTGATGGACAAGAGCGGCATCTATGTGTCCCCCGTGTTTAACGGCAAAGTGGAGCCCATAACCCTGACCGATCCTTACGGCGAGGTGCATATCTATATGCTTCCCTTCCTCAAGCCGTCGAACGTAAGACGGTTTTACCCCGAAGACGAGATCGTCACCTATACCGATGCCGTAAAAACCGTGATCGATCATATGCACGTCGACAAAACGAAGCGCAATGTTTTGATCACGCACCAGTTTGTCACGGGGGCGGTTCGCTCCGAGTCGGAGGATATTTCGGTCGGCGGCACCGACAACGTCGACGCATCCGTTTTTGAGCCGTTCGACTACGTGGCGCTCGGTCATATTCACAGAGCGCAAACGTGCGGCGGTGAGCACATCCGTTACAGCGGCACACCGCTGAAATATTCCTTCTCCGAAGCGAACGACAAAAAAACCGTCACGGTCGTGGAGATGAACGACAAAGGTCACATGACTCTCAACGGTATTCCGCTGGTTCCGAAGCGGGACATGGTGGAGATCAAAGGGACCTACGAGGAGCTTACCCTTAAGAGCTTTTATGAAAACACCACCTATCAAGAGGACTACATCCACATCACCTTAACCGACGAAGAGGACATCCCCGACGTCCTCACCAAACTGCGCGTGATTTACAAAAACATCATGAAGCTGGATTACGATAACAAGCGTACCCGCACGATGAACGAGATCGACGCAACGGAAAGCGTGAAAGAAAAAACTCCCTTTGAGCATTTCAGCGCGTTCTACGAACTCCAAAACGGACAACCCATGAGCGACGAGCAGGCGGCATTTGTGAGCGACATGATCGAGCAGTTGTGGGAGGAAACATAAATGAGACCTTTGAACTTAAAGCTATCCGCGTTCGGTCCCTACTCCGGAACCACGGAATTTGACTTTACCAAGCTCGGCACGGGCGGACTGTATCTGATAACGGGCGACACGGGTGCCGGCAAAACCACCATTTTTGATGCCATTACCTACGCGCTTTACGGAGAAACCAGCGGCAGTCGTCGTGAGGTGTCTATGTTGCGCTCCAAATACGCCGACGACGCCACCCCCACCGAGGTGGAGCTCACCTTCCGCTATCGGGATCAGGAGTACACCGTAAAGCGCAACCCCGAATACGAGAAGCGCAAGGCGCGCGGCGAGGGCACCACCAAGCAGGTCGCCAACGCCGAGCTTACGTACCCCGACGGCAAAGTGGTCACCCGCATCAAAGACGTGGACCATGCGATCCGAGACATCATCGGGATCAACAAAGAACAATTCTGCCAGATCGCTATGATCGCGCAGGGGGATTTCTTGAAATTGTTGCTTGCCTCCACCAAAGAACGCATCGAAATCTTCCGCCATATTTTTAAAACCGAATTGTTCGGCGATTTGCAAGAACGCCTTAAAAGAGAGTCGAACACACTCTCGGACGTATGCGATGCCATAAAGCAAAGCATTTCCCAATACATCGGCGGTATCGTTTGTGAGGAAGATACCACCGATTCCATCGAAGTTTCCCGGGCAAAAAACGGTTCTCTTCCCACGGAGGACGTGATAACCCTTCTTGAAAAGTTGATTGCCGACGATGAAAAGGCCGAGCAGACGATCGCGGTTCAAAAAGAACAGCTTCAAAAAGAATTGGATGCCGTCAAAGCGACCATCCGCAAGGCACAGGACGTGTTGACCGCCAAAGCGGATTTGGAGAAAAACGAAACCGCTTTAGCAGCGGAAACCGAAGCACAAAAGGAGTTGACCGCTCACTGGGAAGCGGCAAGATCCAATCAACCCAAAATGAAAGAACTCGGCGAAAAGGCGGCGGAAATAAAAGCCCTTTTGCCGGATTATGACGAGCTCGAAACAAAAGAAACCGCATTTCGTCGGAACCGCGCTTTTATAGAAACCGGTGCCGAGGCGGTTGCCGAAAAGGAAAACGACATCCGCACGATCGACGAAGGCATCACCAACATGATCGAGGAACGAAAGTCCTTGGAAAAAGCAGGCGAAGAAAAACTGCAGCTGGAAGCAGAGAAAAAAGCGCTCACCGATCAGGCCGATCGTCTGAATACTCTGAAAGCCAACATGGTCGCGCTCGAAAAAGCCGAGAGCGACTATGCGCAAGGCTTGCAGGAATATCATAGCAAGCAATCGGTTTTTGAGCGACTGGACAGCAAATACAAGGCTCTGAACAAGGCATATTTGGATGCGCAGGCAGGTATTTTGGCCGACACCCTACAAGCGAACGAACCTTGCCCCGTTTGCGGTTCCACCACCCATCCGAACATCGCGGTGAAGCCCGAAAACGCCCCCACCAAAGAACAACTCGAAGAATTACAAAGCAAGGCAGATGCGGCAAACCACGACGCCGCTTCCGCCAGAACGAAGGCCGGTAACCTCAAAGGTGTGCTCGACGAGAAAAACGAACGTGTGCTGCACGAAGTCAACGCGTTGTTAGGAGACGTGGCGGTTGCCGATGCCAAATCGCTGATCGCGGTCACGCTTTCGGATATCAAGCTCCGAACCGAAGCGCTTGACCAAACGATCTCCGAAGCCACAGCGAAAATAACGCGTGCAGAAACCATCGACCGCTTGTTGCCCGAGAGGAACAGCAAGCGGGAATCGCTTAAGGAAGAGCTCTTGGCACTAAGCGACCAAATCAAGTCCAAAACCGCCGAAAACGACTCGTTAAAAACACGCATCGGTGAACTGAAAGCCAAGCTGACGTTTGCCGCCAAAGAAGAGGCCGAGGCAACGATGAAGGCGTTTTCCTTGAAGGCGGAGCAAATGGGCAACGAGTATGATGCCGCGCTGAAAGCGCTGAACGATAACAAAGAAACCCTCGCTTCGCTACGATCCGCAAAAGAAGAAATCGTCAAGCGGCTCGGCGATCAACCCAACGTCGACCTTGAACAGGAAAGCGCGAAACAAACAGCTCTTGAAGACCGTATGGAATGCTGTGACCGAGACGCAAAAGCCACGCATGCCCGCGTGGTCGCCAACCGGACCGCCCTGGATAACATCCAAGCGCGTTCAGGCGATTTAATTAAGACCGAAAAGACATATTCTTGGGTAAAGGCTCTTGCCAACACCGCAAACGGCAACCTTGCCGGCAAGGAAAAGGTCATGCTGGAAACCTACATCCAGATGCACTATTTCGAACGCATTATCGCGCGTGCCAATACACGGCTTATGATCATGACCGACGGTCAATACGATCTCGTTCGTCGCAAAGAAGCGCTGAACAACAAAGGACAAAGCGGTTTGGATCTGAACGTGATCGACCATTATAACGGCAGTGAACGCAGCGTGAGATCCCTTTCGGGCGGCGAATCCTTTAAGGCATCCTTGGCGTTGGCGCTCGGTCTTGCCGATGAGATCCAAGCCAGTGCCGGCGGCATTAAGCTGGATACCATGTTCATCGACGAAGGCTTTGGTTCGCTCGACGAAGACTCTCTCGCCGCCGCCATGAAAGCGCTGACCTCTTTGGCAGACGGCAACCGCCTTGTCGGCATCATTTCCCACGTCGGTGAACTCAAGCAAAAAATCGACAAGCAGATCGTGGTGCGGAAAGACAAAGTCGGCGGCAGTTATGCAGACATTGTGGTATAAACAAGAAAGGATGAGAGTAAGATGAAGCGCTTGATATCGTTGCTTGTCGGTATGCTCCTGATCGCCGCGTCGGCGGTTTCCTCGGCGAGCGCCGAGGAGGATCCGATCGCGCAGATGATCGGGTATTATCAATTTTACGGAAGCGCGGCGCACACCGATATCGCACGGTTGCAAGAACAGCTCGCCGAAACCGATGCCGAAAAGGCCAAAGCTTGGGGCGACATCATGGCGTACTGGGCATACGTCAACGAGGATATGGAGGTCTGCACGGACATCTTGCCCGACGGACTCCCCAACGACGACACGCTGTGCATCACGGTACTCGGGTACGCCTTAAACCCCGACGGCACCATGAAAGACGAGCTTATCGGACGACTGCAAGTCGCGCTTGCGAGCGCCGAAAAATATCCAAGCGCCTATGTGGCTTGCACGGGCGGCGGCACCGCCTCGGGCAATCCGCTCGCGACTGAGGCGGATCAAATGGCCGCCTGGTTGCAAGAACACGGACTGGACAGCGATCGTATTATCGTGGAAAACCGATCCAAAAGCACCGTACAAAACGCCGAACTGACCTACCGCCTGCTTCGCAAACACTATCCGCAGATCCAAAGTCTTGCCATCGTCACGAGCGATTATCACGTGCCGCGCGGTTGCTTGTTGTACAACGCGCAACTCATTTTGTCGGCGACGGAGGCCGAGGATCTGCCGCTGAACGTCGTGGGGAATGCGGGCTATCGCGCCGGGCACGGCGGATACGAAGCCGTGTCTCTGCAGGCAAGCGGCATCGCCCAGATCGCCGGGATCACCCTGAGCCGCACGAAGCCCGTTCTGTCCGAGCTGACACAGATCACCGTGCAGGGAAACACAGAGTATGCCTGCGGCGAACCCCTGCAGCTTCAGATCACCGCCCACTACGACAGCGACTTTTCGCGTGAGGTAACGAACGGGGCGGCGATCAGCGGATACGATCCCGACCAAACGGGAACCCAAATGCTCACCGTTTCCTATGAGGAAAACGGCAACCGGTGCACCGCCGAGATTGCCGTCACCGTCCGCGACGATGCGCTGACGTGGATGATCCCACTCACCGTGGGCATCGCGATTGTGATCGTCGCGGCTGTGGCGATCGCGGTATTCCGAAAGCGAAAACATACAGCGGAGCGGACGAACGAGCCGCCCACCGCGTAAATACCTTGCAAAATGCGTGATCCCTTGGGACCGTTGTCAAAGGAGTATCCTTATGTTTTTTCTGAAAGCATGGTACTGCCGTCTGTTTCAGACGGCGTTTCGGCTTCTCTTGCCGCTGCTGCCCTATCGCGAGCCGACGCGTCTTGGCTCCTGCGCGGAACTGCCCGACGTGCTTCGCCGCGAAAAGGCAACCTCCCTGCTTCTCGTGACCGACAAGGGCATCGTCGCAAACGGATTGCTGTCCGCGGTCGAAGTGGCGGCGACTGCCGCTAACGTTTCCTACACCGTCTTCGACGACACCGAGGCAAATCCCACCGTTCGCAACGTGGAAGACGCGCTCCGGCGCTATCGCGAGCACCGCTGTGACGGCATCCTCGCCGTCGGCGGCGGCTCGGCGATGGACTGCGCCAAGGCGGTCGGCGCGCGGGTCGTCTACCCCCAAAAAACGGTCAATCAACTGGGCGGCAAGCTCAAGGTGCGGCGGCGACTGCCGCTGTGGATCGCCGTTCCGACGACGGCGGGCACGGGCAGTGAGACGACCTTGGCGGCGATGATCACCGACCCTGACACCCACCGCAAATACGCGCTGATGAGCTTTCCGCTCATCCCGCATTACGCTGTTTTGGACGCGACGCTGACCGAATCGCTTCCGCCCTTTCTCACCGCCGCCACGGGCATGGATGCCCTGACCCACGCGGTGGAAGCCTACATCGGGCGCTCCACGACCAAAGAAACGCGCGCCCTTGCCACGGAAGCGGTCGCACTCATTTTCCGCCATCTTCCCCGCGCCTACGCCGACGGACACGACCGCACGGCGCGCGAACAGATGCTTCTCGCCTCCTACAAAGCGGGCGTGGCGTTTTCCAAATCCTACGTTGGCTACGTGCATGCGTTGGCGCACGCGCTCGGCGGTCGCTACGGCACACCGCACGGACTCGCCAACGCCGTGCTGTTGCCGCACGTGCTGGAAGCCTACGGCGCACGAGTGCACAAAAAACTGCACGCCCTTGCCGTCGCCGCTTCTCTCGCAAGCGACGACGATCCTGCCCAAACGGGCGCAAAAAAATTCCTCGAGGCAGTGCGCGCACTGAACGCCGCCATGGGGATCCCCGAAACGCTCTCTGCGATCCGCCTTGAGGATATCGACGCACTCAGCACGCACGCCGCACGAGAGGCCAATCCCCTCTACCCCGTGCCGAAGCTGATGACAAAGCGGGAGCTTGCCGCCCTCTACCATCGCATAACCTGACCATATCTATAAGAAAAGGGTACGGAATCTTGACGATTCCGTACCCTTTTTAATCTTCTTCCAGCAATTTGGAAGGAGTCACGTTCAGCACTTGCGCCATCTTAAACAAGGTTTCCAGCGAGACGCCGCGCACCGTCCCCGTTCCTTCCACCTGTCCGACAAAGCTCACGCTTTTTCCGATCAATTCCGCAAAATATTCTTGCGTGAATCCTGCTTTTCGACGGTAATAGGCAATCTTCAACCCAAGCGTGATATACTTCTCCGAAAATTCCGTTTTCACGATATCGCCCTCCCTCGAACACTATTCTACCGAAAAGGCGACGCAATTATTATAAACCTATATTGTGTATTTATTTACTTTGAGTGAAGTATCGTGTATAATAAATACAGGATACTTTACACAGGAGGAATGGATATGCAAGAAAACGTCTGTTGTTTTATCGGTCATCGCGACGCGCAAGACACCGCGGAGCTACGTCGGCGACTGTTTGACCTTGCGGAAGATTTGATCGTAAACCGCCGCGTGGACACGTTCTTGTTCGGCAGTAAAAGCCGCTTCAATACCGTGTGCTATGAGCAGATAACCAAACTTAAGGCTATCTATCCGCACGTCAAGCGCGTGTATGTACGCGCAGAATTTCCGCAAATTCGCGATGACTATGAAGCCTATCTATTGGAACGTTACGAGGGTACATACTATTCCGAACAAGCCATGAAAGCGGGTAAAGCCGTCTATATAAAGCGCAATCAAGCCATGATCCGCGCAAGTCGCTTTTGCGTGTTCTATTTTCAAAAAGACCATGACGGAGGCGGTACACAAGCGGCTCTCGACTACGCACGCAAGCAAAATACCACCGTGTTTCTTCTTCCGAAATAATCCCGCTCTTTCTCTTTCATCGTGATCGATATGTGATACAACAAACGCAGACAAAACTTCAACCGCGAGGTGACCGATATGAAATGATTTGTTTGTCTGTTGTTGACGCTCGCGATGCTCGGTTGCGGTCTGAGCGGCTGTGCAAGCGACACCGCCGCCGCGCCCGACGAGATTGCCGACACCCCGCTCGCACGATACCATCAGACAACGAAAAAACGGGTACGAAACCAAAGGTTTCGTACCCGTTTTGTGTTGGAAACAACTTACATCGTGACCAAGCAGAAGCGAAGCGCAAACAGCACCGCAATGACGGTGACCGGGATGTCTTTCTTCGTGTACTTGCCGGTGCACAGAGTGATCAGCGTGTAGGCGATGCAGCCGATACCGATGCCGTTGGAGATCGAATAGGTCAGCGGCATCATGACGAGCGCCAGGAACGCCGGAACCGCCGAACGCATATCGGTCATGTCGACCTTCGAGAAGCCCTTGAGCATCAGAACGCCGACGTAGATGAGCGCCGGAGCGGTCGCACACGCGGGAACGAGCTGCGCGATCGGGGTCAGGAACAGGCACAGGAAGAAGCAGATCGCGGTGACAACACTCGTCAGACCGGTACGGCCGCCCGCGCCGACACCGGCGGCGGACTCGACGAAGGTGGTGCAGGTGGAGGTGCCGAGCACCGCACCCGTAACCGTCGCCACGGAGTCGCAGGTCATGCACTTGTCCACATCGATGGGATCGCCGTTTTCATCGAGCATATTCGCCTGCGACGCGGTGCCGTAGAGCGTGCCGATGGTGTCGAACATATCCACAAGGCAGAAGGTGATGATGAGCATCACGGCCGACAAAATGCCGCCGAGGCTGAAACCGTCGAACGCAATCTGCCAGGAAGCACCCTGGAACACACCGGTGATGCCGACCGAACCGAAGTCTTGGAATGCTTGTCCGACTTGGCTCATATCAAAGTTCGGGGTCGTGGCGGTGACCACATAGTACAGCACCGTGATACCGACGATGGAGATGAGGATCGCGCCCTTGACACGCAGCTTCTCAAGCACCGCAATGAGCAGCAGACCGACGATCGCCAGCAGCGCCGGGAGCGACGCTTGCATGAAGTCGCCGTTCACAAAGTGACCGTGGAAGTCGTTGAACTGCACCATGGTGTACTGGTTGGGCTCGATGATCTTGACGTTTTGGAAGCCGATGAACGCAATGAAGAGACCGATGCCCGCCGGGATCGCCTTCTTCAGGCACTCGGGAAGCGCGCGGGCGATCTTGGAGCGCAGACCGGTAACCGAGAGGATCAGGAAGATCAATCCGGACAGCAAGATGATGACGAGACCCGACTGATACCCCGCAACGGGATCGGTGCCGTTGAGCAAGGCAGGCAACACAAAGCTGACAAAGAAGAACGAGTTCAGACCCATGCCGCACGCCTGTGCAAACGGCATCTTGGCGTAGAACGCCATCAGCAACGTGCCGATGACCGCCACAAGGATGGACGCCACGTACACAGCGTTCCAGATTTGACCCATCGGGCCGTCGGTGGAGAAACTGGTGATCTGATTGGGGTTGGTGATGACGATGTACGCCATCGCGAAGAATGTGGTTAAGCCGGCGATGATCTCGGTGCGGACGTTGGAGCCGCGCTCCGAGATTTTGAAGAACTTATCCATAAACCTCTCTCACTTTCTTTTAAATTTGTGTCGGCTTTTTTGAAAGCCGATCGTACACTTTATCATATCATTTTTCCGCAGCAAACGCAAGTGTTGTTTTTTATAAAAAATCGTTCCCTCTTGGGAAACGGTCGCACGTCACGCGACGGAATCCCTCCGTCCCATCCAATCAAAACCACCACTGAAGTGGTGGTTTGTACTGCCCCTATAAGGGGCCGTTGCCGGCTTAGCCCCTATAAGGGGCGCTGAAATGTTATTATCGCATCACACGCACAGCCACCCGCAAAACGGGTAAAATGGATCAACCTATTCTTGGCTCCCTCTGACGAGGGAGCTGTCCGAGCAAAAGCGAGGACTGAGGGAGAGAAAGGCCTGACTACCCCTCCGTCTGCGGCTAAGCCGCATCCACCTCCCCTGACATGCCTGACGCTCCAAATCTCCGATTTGGCAAGCGGAAGTTATACATGCGAGGCGAAGCCGAGTCGGAAGGGGAGGCAAGGGGTTGCTCCGCTTCGTTATTGCTCCCCCGGCATTGCCGGGGGGTTATTTCTATCTAAAGATACAACAAAAAGCGGGAGTGTCCGAGGACACTCCCGCTTTGGGATCGATATGAATTCTTACACCACGATCGAGGCGAGGATCTCGCGCACGTCGGCGGTGGTGACTTTGCCGTCGCCGTCAAAGTCCGCGAAGCTGAGCATCTCGTCGGAG
The DNA here is from genome assembly GCA_017398425.1 of Clostridia bacterium. Taxonomy (GTDB): domain Bacteria; phylum Bacillota; class Clostridia; order Oscillospirales; family Acutalibacteraceae; genus RGIG1959. Next base: position 9,398 of record JAFQFZ010000034.1, read on the forward strand.
AGCTTCTCCATGTCAACGATGTGCGCCACGATCGCACGCGCGTCGGTGGTGGTCACCTTGCCGTCGCCGTTGACATCGCCGTACTCATACTTCGGCTTATCGGTGAGCGAACCCGAAGAGGACGCGCCGTCCTGCACATAGGTGACGGTCGGAAGCGCCGACGCCTGAAGTGCCTTCAAAGTCAGCGTGCCGGGGGCGGTCAGGGTGATGGTGACGCTCTTGACGTCGCTGCTGTTGATCGCGCCGCCGTTCCACTCATAGTAACCGAGCAGATACATCTCGACGTTCCACGCGCCGCTCGGCAGAGCCGCCGGCACGGTGGACAACTCGAACACGTTGAAGAATTCGTTCTTGAATTCCATCGTCGCATCGCCGTTGCCGTTCTTGAGCTCCATCGTCACGTTGAAGGGCGCGGTGGAATCCACATCCATCAACAGGTTCTTCATCGCGGTCGGATCGAAGCTGTCGTTCAGATTCATCTTGATGCTGTAGCCGTCGTTGCCCGTGGCGTTCATCGTCAGCGTACCGTTGTTGTAGGAGTAGCTGCCGACACCCGACAGTTGGGTGACATCGCTGTTCATGAAGGTCTTGTACTTGTCGGGCAGATCGTAGGGCGCCGTAAACTTCAGATCATACAGCTTGACATAGGAGTCCTTTTCGCCGATGACGTAGTAGGTCACTTTGGTGAATTTCACGTTGCCGCTTGCAGGGGCATGACCGAGGTTGCGGATGTAGGAGCCGACGTCATAGAAGTCCTCAATGGGACCTGCGGGGAAGTCGGTGCCGCCGATGTTTGCCACCTCCGACAGATACAGCTCATGCGGCTCGGCGTTCTTGTCGAGGTAGGTCAGCACCACGTTGAACTGCGCCGTGCCTTCCTTCTTGAGATAGATGTAGCCGTCGTTGACGGAGTCAAAGCTGTTTTCGTACGCCATGTACGCCGACGGCCACGACCAGTTGTCGGCGTTGGTGACACCGTTGTAGAGGGTGACCGAGCTGTAGCTGTCATTGTTCCAGTAAGGCCAGATCTCGCCTTGATCGTTGAAACTCTGAAGCTGGAGTTGCTGAGAGTTGGGCATCAGGTTGGTCTGCGCGCCCCAGTACGCCTCGTCCCACTTCGCATACAGCGTGAAGTCGTAGGGCACGGCGGTGTTGAAATCGTAGGGATCGGTCAGCTCGGGGTTGCAGTACCAGCCGCCGAACGTAAAGCCGTACTTCGTCGGATTCGCGGGAGCCGTCAGCTTGTCGCCGTCCTTGACTTTGACCGCTTCCACCGCCGAACCGCCGTTGGTTTCAAAGCTGATGGTGTGCTTTTTCACGACGTTGTTGTAGCCGTAGGTCTGCATGATGGTGGGGTAATCGCGGAACGCCACGTTGCAGTCAAGCGGCCAACCCTTATCGGAGGTGTACCAGTACGAGCCGTCATACATGGGCTCCGACCAGGAGTTACTCGCCCACGCATACTGCCACATGCCGTATTGCGTGCGGTATTCCGTCTTGTCCACGTTCGGATCGTACTGCGGGCCGCTGTCGTTTCTCAAAGGCTTCGGAACCCACGTGTCGTATTGGTAGCTGCTCGACGCTTGGATGTTGTCCATCGCGCAACCGAGGTTCGAGTACACGCCGGGGAAGTAGTTGTTCGCTGCCATCTCCTCGCACCAAGCGTTGCAAAGCTCGACTTGCTTCGACGCGCTCAGGTTGTAGTGCACATCCGCCTCGATGTCGAAGTAGATGGGATACTCGAAATACATATCGTTCTTTTCGATGATGTCAATACAGAACTGCGCATCTCCGCGCACACCCGACGCCGTGGTCTTGTAGCTGTAGTAGTACGCGCCGACGTGCATGCCCGCCTCACGCGCCATATTGTACAGCGTGGGGAACGTCGGGTCAGCACGGCGAGCGCCGTAGCCGGCCTTTTCGTCACCGATACGCAAGATGACGAACTCACAGCCGTCCGCTTTCATTTTTTTGAAGTCCACCAAACTGTAATCGGTGTAGGTGGCGCCGTTGACGTTCCACTGAGACATATCACAGCCCCAAGCGAAAATTTTGCCGTCGCCCTTCTTGCTGGCACCTGCCAAAGCCGCCGACGCCGTCGGCACGGGTGCCGCGATCGTAAACAACGAGCACAGCATCATCAGCGCCAGGCTGAGCGACAAGAGTTTTTTACACAGTTTCATGCCTTGTTTCCTCCTTGGAATGTAAAGTAGGGATTTCGAAACATCCCGTAATTTCCTAGTATAACTATACTATATATACGACGGATTCGTCAATTGTTTTCAACCGCCTACCCCGATTTTCAGCAAAAGAGCTAATCGCCGCCCTCGCTTTTCGGATATTCTTTACGAAGAAATGCGGCAAAAAAAGAGCGGTCACGGCGGGTTTTCTCCCGCTGTGACCGCTCTTGATCGTTGAGTATACGTCTTACGCCAGCACGAAACGAAGCAACTCGCGCACGTCCACCGACGTGATGAACCCATCGCCGTTGACATCGGCAAAGGGGCGCTCTGCGGCGGGAAGCTCCACGCCGATGGTGTGCATCAGGATGAGGCGCACGTCCATCGTCGAGATCGCACCGTCGCCGTTGACATCGCCCGTTTGTTGCGTCGGGGTGGTGACCTCGAGCGTCACTCCGTCCTGCACCGTCGGCAGGTGGCCGTTCGACGACAACTGCAATCCCTCGATCGTCACTGTGCCGCGACCGCTGAGTGTGATGTCCACGGTCTTGAGCGTGCTCATGCCGTCGGACGGAGCCAAGCCGTTGAAGGTGTAGCAACTGTAGAAATCCACCGTGCGGTCATAGGTTCCCGTCGGGAGGAAGTCGTTCTCCTTCTCCTGACAGAACTCGGGCCAGAAATCCGCCGCCAAGCCGAAGGTGGTGTCCGTTGCCGCCGTGGTGGCGGTGACCGTCACGTCAAACGCCGCGGTCGCCGCAACCTTGACCGCCAGCTCCCGCAGGAGCGACACGTTGTAGGTCTCGTCGAGCGCGACGCGCACCGTGTAGGGCGCGTCCGTATCGGAACGCACCGTCAGCGTGCCGTTTTGATAGGTGAAGCCGCCGCTGCTTTGACTGACCGCTTGAAGCGCGTCGGGGTTCAACAGGCTGACCGCCTTGTCGGCGCGGTCGCTCACCACCGACAGGTCGTACACCGTCAGCTTCGCGTTCGCCGCGCCCGATGCAAAGATACGCACCTGCTTGAAGGTCACCGTGCCGTTATCATTGTAATGCGGGAACTCGATGTCCGCAAGGTCGATCACGCCGCGCACGCGCCGTCCGTTGCCGATGAGATCGCCGCTGTCCGCGTCGACCGTCATGTGCGGCAGATAGGAGTTGAGCGACAGCGACGCGCCGTTTCCGAGGAACAGATAGAGGTTCGCCGATGCCGTTTCTTCGAGCGTCAGGTCGACGTACAGCGACGAAGCCTTGGGGTCGACGGTGATCGGCGACGCCATCACATAGTCCGCTTTGGGCCACAGACCGTTCGTGTTGTAAAACGAGACGACCTCGCCGTTCGACTCGACTTGCATCTCGCCGCCGTCAAACGTCCAGTCGGCGACGTTTTCGGAGATCAAGTCGCTCACACCGTTTTGAAGCGGGATCAAAAACTGCGCCGACGCGCACCATTGACCGCGGGTGAAATCGCGTCCCTTGACGAGGAGGTAATCCTCATACACTTCCACATACAAGCCCTGCGATCCGGCGAAGTCTTGGTTTTGATCGTTCCAGAGATACGCCGTCGACGCGGCGTTGATGAAGGTCGCGTCCGTGCCGTTGCCGTAGAGCATGGGTTGCTCTTGCTCAAAGGACGAATGCGTGTGTCCCGAGAACAAGACGGCATTCGGATACTGCTTCAGGATCGCATGCAGCTTTGCCGAAGCGGATTCCTCGAAATACCACCGCTGGATACCGTCGTTTTTCCACGACAGCGTGCCCGAGACGGTGTCCTTCAAGGGCTGATGCAAGAAGAGGAACACCGGCTTCGTCGGATCGGTCGACGCCAGTTGCGACGCCACCCATTGCAGTTGGGCATCGCCGATGCCGCCCGCTGTGGATTGCACCTCCGAGCCGAGGACCAAAAACTTCGTGTTTTGCAGTTCCTTGGCGTAGTACAAACCGGGAGTCTTGTAATTGTTGATAAACCGCGCCACCTCTTCGTCGTAGGTGCCGCCGTAAACTTCGTCGTGGTTGCCGATGGCGTAGGTGACGGTCGGGAGATCCAGCTCCGCGTCCATCGCGCTCATCGTTTGGAGCAACAGATCGTACTGCTCCTGCGTGCCGCGGTCGGTGTTATCGCCGACCGTAAAAATGCCCACGCTCTGCGGTGAGAGACGCTTCACGTCGCGAAGCGCCTCTTTGAGGTTCGGGACGTGCGCGGGAAGAGCGCTCGACACGTGCAGGTCGGTCAACACCTGAAACTCATACAAAAGCGTCGACGAGGGCACTTTCAGCGCCGCAGGTGCCGCCGCAAAGCAGGAGCTTGCGTGTCCCTCGACCACCGCCACCTCGATGCTGTCCGCTTCGTCGGGCATAAAGAGGCACTCGTTGCAGACGATCGTGAACGCCGAAGCACCGCTGTGGGTCACTTCCTTGATGGCGGCGTAGTCCGCAAGGCGCGCGCCGTTTTTCGCCCAGTAGAGACGATAGGTCAGCGTCGCCGCCGACGAGGGCGTGACGGTCACGGCGAGCGTGGATTTGCCGCCTGTGATCGACGCTTGCACGGTCGCCGAAACGGCGCCGTAGTCTGTCGTGTCGGTGCCGCGCACCGTAAAGTTCACGCGGTCAAGCACCGTATAGCCGTCGTTGTCGCACAGGTACGCCGTATAGTCGCCCGCCGCGAGCGACGCGGTTTCAAACGTGATCGTGCCGCTCCCGACGGTGTATTGCCACATCAGCGAATTTTGTCCGCTTCCGGGAAGCAGTCCCGCCGGGTACAAGCCCGTCCAGTCGTTGGTGTCGGTGCCGCCAAACGACACGGTGATCGTGTCATTGGCGCTGTACACCGCGCGGTCGAGACGGATGTCGGGCGTAGCCGCCGACACCGTGTACAACGGCAACAGCGCACAAATGAGCGCCGCCACCGTCAAAAGCACTCCGATCCGTTTCATAATTTCCATCGCTCCTCTCATATATGGGGGGGATATTTCAGTATACCATACCATTCAATCAAACGCAAACGGCAAATGTGCATCGGGTGCCGCCATCACGTTCCACGACAGCGTCACACCGTCGACGCCGCTTTCCTCCAAAACCCGAAGCGATTCCCTGACATACGCGGCATCCGTCGGGGCGATCCCCTCCAGACGGTTGACCTCGATGCCGGGATACACCGCGCACGGCAAACCTTCGAGCGCGTTCAGCTCACGGCGCAGATGCGTGTCGTCAGTCACGACGGCGGGATATCCCTCGGCCGTCGGTGCTGAGCGCCTGAGCAGATCGTATTCATAGCCGATGCCCGCGGGCGCATAGGTGCGGCGGTAGAGCATCGGCTTCAGGAAGTCGGCAACCTCGGCAAGAGACGGGAGCGACTGCCCCACAAACGCGCTCAGCGTCGGCGCAAACACATCCAGTCCCACCGTCAGCCCGCGCGCCTTGAACGCGCGGCACAGCGACGCGATGCTCTCGGTGAGGATCGCCTGCTTTGCCCGCAAAAACCGTCGCAGGGGTTCGCTGTCGGCATCAAAAAAACGATCGCCCTCGCGCTCAAAAGCGGCGGCGACGTCTGTAAGCTCCACCCCGTGACGGCGGTACGCCTCACGGCAGCGGTCGCATCCGCAACTGAGCACCCCCTCGACCCCGCCGACGAACGACGGTGTCCGCACGCGGTCGAGAAACACACCCGTGAAGCCCGCGTCGGCAAAGTCACGATCGAACACCTCCGTCACCGCTCGCAAGTTCCCCTCATCCGTCGGGCAACAGAACACAAAGCTCTCGCCCTGCCGTTCGATCGCTTTGGCGAGCGGACGTCCCCACGCGTCGAGCGATTCTTTCATCGGGATGCGGTCTTGCAGCTCCGCAAACACGGGAAGCCACAGCACCATGTCGATGCCCTTGCGTTTCAGATACTCCCCGATGGGACGGTAAAACGCCGCATCAGGGTACCAGCCGAGGATCACTTTATCCACTGTCATGCGCGCAGTGAGCATCTCAAGCCGACGGAGGATCTCCTCGTTCGTGTAGCTTTGCTCCTCCCAGCTTCCCGAAAACACCTGTACCATACAGCGCATGATGATCGCCTCCTCGTTTTCTTATGTCCAGTATACCGCCGCTTTCCAAAAAATACAAGTCCCGCGCTTGTATTACGGGGAAAGGTGTGCTATAATCGGTCTAAACGAACCGCAAGGAGGACGATGTCCATGATCTGTAACGCCATTCAAAAATTGATCGACTACGCTGTGCAAAAAGCACTCATCACCGAAGACGATGTCTACGTCGCGCGCAACGGCCTGATGGATGCGTTGCAGGTGGATCACTGGGACGAGCCGACTGCAAGGTACGACGGCGAGACGATCGATGCCCTTCTTGAGACTCTGCTCGCCTATGCGATCGAGCATGAGGTCATCCGCGACACCGCCAACTCCCGCGATCTGTTCGACACCAAGCTGATGGGTATTCTCACCCCGATGCCGCGCGAGATCATCGCGGAGTTCCGCCGTCGCTACGCCGTCGACCCGCGCGAGGCGACCGACTGGTACTTTGCGATCAGCAAGGATCTCAACTATGTGCGCGGCGGTCGCATCGCAAAGGATCTCAAGTGGACCTACGACGGCAAGTACGGCACGCTCGACATCACCATCAACTGCTCCAAACCCGAAAAGGATCCGCGCGACATCGCCGCCGCCGGCAAGCAAAAAGCGGTCGCCTACCCGAAATGCCAGCTTTGCGTCGAGAACGCGGGCTTTGCCGGTCACGCGACGCATCCCGCCCGTCAAAATCTGCGCCCCATCCCCATCCGCGTCGCGGACGGCGACTGGCAGATCCAATATTCCCCCTACGGCTACTACAACGAGCATTGCATCGTGTTCAACGCCGCGCACGTCCCGATGAAGATCGACGACGCGGTGTTTGACAAGCTGTTTGATATTCTCGATTTCCTGCCGCACTACTTTGTCGGTTCCAACGCCGACCTGCCCATCGTCGGCGGCTCCATTTTGTCGCACGAACACTTCCAGGGCGGTCACTACACCTTCGCCATGGACAACGCTCCCATCGAGCATTCCTTCGACCTGCCGCAGTTCCCGAACGTGAAAGCGGGACTGCTCAAATGGCCGCTGTCGGTGGTGCGCGTCTCGTCCGTGGATCGCCGCGAACTCGTCGCCTGCTGTCAAACGGTGCTTGCCGCGTGGCGCGGCTACAGCGACGAGGCGGTCTCGATTCGCGCCTTCTCGGGCGACACCCCCCACAACACCGTCACCCCCATCGCCCGCATCCGCGACGGTCGCTACGAATGCGATCTGGTGCTTCGCAACAACCTCACCACCGACGAGCGCCCGATGGGTCTGTTCCATCCGAACCCCACCCTGCATCACATCAAGAAGGAAAACATCGGTCTCATCGAAGTGATGGGTCTTGCCGTGCTTCCGTCGCGTCTGGCGACCGAGATCGGGGAGCTGGAGCAAGCGATGCTCAGCGGCGGCTCGTTCGACACGCCGTCTCTGAAATCCCACGAAGCGTGGGCGAAAGACGTCCTCGCCGCCCATCCCGAGTTTGGTGCCGACAACGCGCGCGCCATTTTGGAACTCGAGATCGGTCGCGTGTTCGAGCAGGTGCTCGAGGATGCGGGCGTGTTCAAGCGCGACGCGGAAGGCACCGCGGCGTTCAAGCGCTTTGCCGAAGCGCTTGGCTGATCTTTCTACCGTATATATAAAAACGCGAGAGGCGGGCAGTCCGCCTCTCGCGTTTTTATTGTTGGTACATCTGCAAATTTACCTATTGCGAACGATCCCCGCCAACGCCGCCGCTTGCGGGTTCGCGGTCAGATCCACAATCAAATGCTCTCCCTTTTTAAACAGGATAAACAGGTTGTCTCCGCGAACACCGACCTTACGCACCTCGCTGTACGACAGTTTGAAGCCAACGCGCTCCATCGCTGTCGTTCGATCCACCTCGGCGTGATCCTCCCAAAACGTCACCGTTTCTACACGCCGATCATATCTCTTGTTGCGCGCACCAACTTTTACCAAAAGCGTGTACCGTACCACTTCCATTACCAGTAAAATGCCCACGATCCACAGCAGCGGATCCAGCGACGAGGGATGCACACCTTTAAGAGCAAATGACCACGGATGCTGCTCGATATAGTTTTTCGCAAATAGCAAACACACGAGCACGATCGTTTTTAAGATCCATCGAAGCGGCATAGCAAAACGGAGGTACGCTTCCACGCGCTCTGCGGTATACGTTGTCGTAGTGCAAATCGGCATTTTCTCCACTCCTTACCCGAAGCGGCGTTGCAAAAACGTCGCGAAATCTTGTTTTTCTTGCTCGTTCAACACGGACAAATCCGCGATGATCGGTTGGCTCGAACCCACGAAGTACACCACGTCTCCCTCTGTCAACACCTCTTTAAAAACGTGATACGAAAACACAGATTGTGTTTTCGTATGAAACTCAGCGAACACTTCGTTTTCATGAAACGCCAACGTAACTTTGCAATAATCATAGTTCTTGGTTCGGCGCGGGGTCAAAAACAACGCCAAAATCAAAAACAAGGCCATCGGCATCAGCACGCATTGAAACAAGAATGTGGTTCCCAAATCCTCGGGTTCAATGTGTGACGCTTTGCTTTGCGTAAAAAAATACATCGCGATCATCGCCGCAACCATCATCACCGCCAGAATTCCCCACGCCAAACGCCGCGTCGAACGCAACGCCATGCTGCAATACCTTTTCATTTGCTGTGGTGTATATTCGGTCTTTATAACGATCGGCATCGTATCCCCCCTATATTTCTCTTATCCTTCTTTCCCAAGCACGTTGATCGTTATTCCCCCTCAACATACGTGGCCAACAAATCCAAAAACCGCTGTTGCAATTCGGGAGTCATGCACGATACATCCGCCATCACAAAGGCGCCGTAGCGATTCAAATATAGAACCTCATCGTATATCATGACCGTTTTATACTGCGTATACGGTATCATGGATTGCCCGCTGTCTTCTTCTCCTACCACCGTCATCGAAATACCTTCCCTGAAAAACGTGCAACGCACCGTTTTGCCCAACAAAGGTGATCGCTTGGCATAGAATGTCGGAGAAAGCAGCAGTATGATCGGTAGCAACACAATCAACGCACCGGCCGGGTACATCGAAAACGACAGTTTGCCTTGAACGACCAATTGCACAATTGCCAAAGCCACCACGGCCACCGATACAATCGCCCAGAGAATCCAACGTTTCCTCATCGGAATTTGTACGCCCTTTTTCAATCGGGTATAGGTATACTCCGTGTCCAAAATCAGTGCACGGTTTTTAGGGGTTTCAAACAGAGGTACCACACCACCGCCGCATTGACTGCAAAAGAAGTCGCCGTCCGCAATGACGGCACCGCAAGAGGGACAATACATACCCTTCCATCTCCTTTGTTTCTTTTTTAGCCCGTAAAAAGAAGCGCCGTTTGTTGCTATGAAACAAAAAAGCGATCGTGCCGAGGGGAACGGTCGCTTTTTTCATTTTTGTATTATCCGAAATAGATCTCGTACCATACAAGGAACGCATAAATAACGTACACCTTGCGCCAGTTGTCGCTGTTGCCGCCGATGTATTCCTCGAAGATCGCCCAAATGGCGTCGCGGTCAAAGAACTTGTCCGCGATCTCGCTCTTAAACAAGCGGCGCACGTCGCCGTTGTAGCGCTCGTCCGCCATCCACACGCGGATCGGCACGACAAAGCCGAGCTTTTGACGGAAGGCGATCTCCTCAGGGAGGAGCTTCGCCGCGGCGGTACGCAGTACCAGCTTGTTTTGCGATTCGCTCACCTTCATCTCCGACGGCAGACGCGACGCGAGATCGAACACGCGACGGTCGGTCAGGGGCATACGCACCTCGAGACCCGCGGCGCGGCTCATCTTGTCGACGTTCAGGTAGATATCGCCCTCGAGCCACACCTGAATGTCGATGTCAAGCATCTTCGACAGCGGGTCGAGATGGGCGTTGTCTTCGTACAGCGGACGCACCAGATCGATGGGCAGGAAATCCTCGTAATAGTCCTTGAGGATCGCTTTCTTCTCGTCCTCTTTCATGATGTTGGTGTTGCCGACGTAGAAGGTCGGCAGATTCTCGCCGTAGCGCGGCGCGTTGCGATACATATTGTAGCCGCCGAAGAACTCGTCCGCGCCCTCACCCGAATAGCAGATGTCGGTGTGTTTGGCGGTCTCGATGCATCCGATGGCAAAGCACACCGCCGACGCATCGCCGAGCGGCTGTTCCATGTTCTCCATCACATAGGGAATGGTCTCAAAATACCGCTCGGGCGTGATGAGGCAACGGTTGAATTGGCGACCGAGGATCTCGGCGGTTTGGCGCGCCAATCCCGACTCATCCAGACGGCTGTCGTCGTAGCCGCAGGAGTTGCACGCCGCGCAGTCCGACACGGCAAGCACATACGACGAGTCGACACCGCCCGACAAAAAGCTCTCGACCGTTTCGTCCTCGTCCTTGACCTCCTTCATGATCGCGCCGACCGTGCGATGAAGCTCGTCCGCCCATTCCTCAAGCGTCTTGCTGTAATCGGGCGCGAAGGTCGGTTTCCAGTAGCGGTCGATGGTGATCTCGCCGTTTTTAAAGGTCAGCGTGCGACCGGGGAGCAGCTTCTTCACTCCGACGAAGAAGGTCTCTTCACCCGTCGTGTAGGTCATGGTCAGATAGATCTGGAGCATTTTGCGGTTGAGCTCTTTTTCAAAGCCGTCCATGCCGAGAATGTCGCGGATCTGCGTGCTGTACAGCAGGCGACCGTCCGCCGTCACGTAGTAGTAAAACGGCTTCGTGCCGAACGGATCGCGCACGCACACGGTCGTATCGGTCTCGTCGTCGTAGACGGCGAAGGCGAACATACCGTGCAGATGCAAGCCGACCTCCTTGCCCCACGTTTGATACGCGGCCAGGAGGATCGCTTCCTCGCGTTCGGCGCGCGAAAGCGAACCGTCGATCGCCAGCTCCTCGCACAAGGCTTTATGATTGCGGATATGTCCGCTGTAATGCGTGATATGCAACATCGTTCTCAAATCCTTACTTTTTGGGATGGTTTCATTCTAGCATAGTTTTTGACAAACTTCAACCGCTTATTCGCATTTGACAACGATCGGGAGTGTGCTATACTGAAAATAAGGAATTTTCCCCGTTCGGTTGTATTACGGATAGGAAAGGAGCGATAACCTATGAAATCCGTATTTGCCTTACTGATGACCTTTGTGTGTTTGCTCAGTCTTTCGGCGTGTCAGGGAGGAACGGCCATCACCACCGACCCGACAACCGTCACCACCAACCCCTCCGCCCCCGACGCGACCCTGACGTCCTTCAAGGCGGTCGTGCTCGAGCAATACGGCAAAAGCATTGTGGTCGAACCGCTCGAGGGTGAAGCGGAACGCGCCTCATGCGACCGCATCAGCGTGTCCCCTGTCTACTTTTTCCCCGTCGGCTCCACCGTTCAGATCACCTACAACGGCGAGATCGCCGAAAGCTATCCCGCGCAGATCCGCGCCGTCGATTGTGAACCTGTCGATAACGTGAACGACACGCCGCTGTCCGTCCGATGGATCGACACACCGTCCGAGACCGAACCCGACACCGACGAGATCGTGCGTGATGCACAGATCATCGAAGTGTACCAAGATGCGTTTGTCGTGTGGGATTTCAATACCCCCGAAACCATCAAAGTGAACGCCCCCCTCCCCGCGGAGTTTTGTGAAGGCGATTATGTGAACCTCACGCTCTTCGACGTCGTGCACGATGCCGACTCGGATCGCGCCGAGGGTAGGCTGAAAAGCGCGGAGATAAGCGAGTTTCAACATCTCGTATGCGAAAAACCGGTGATCTATCTCTATCCCGAAGAGACGACCGACGTCTCGGTGACGCTCGATCTGCAAGGCGAGCTGACCTGCACCTATCCCCGCTATCAAGACGGCTGGCGGGTGACCGCCTCCCCCGACGGCACGCTGACCGACGCAAACGGTCAAACCTACAACTACCTCTACTGGGAGGGCGAGACGGATGCTCGGTGGGACTTCTCCGAGGGCTTTTGCGTGAAGGGTGAGGATACCGCCGCGTTCCTTGAGACGGCGCTGTCCGACCTCGGACTGTCGCGCCGCGAAGCGAACGAGTTCATCGTCTATTGGTTGCCCTCGATGGAGCAAAACCCCTACAACCTCATCGCGTTCCAAACGGAGGTGTATAGGGAGGTTGCCGCGCTTCACGTCAGCCCGACCCCCGACACCATGATCCGCGTGTTCATGACCTATCGGCCGCTCGACACCCCCGTCGACATCCCCGCGCAAACGCTCACGTCCCCTGCGCGCGAAGGCTTCACCGTGGTCGAATGGGGCGGCACCGAAGTGCGATGAATCCATCAAAAGAAGCAGGCGTTCCGCGGAACGCCTGCTTCTTTTGATGGAATGTTTGATCCTCCATGCTTTCGGGTTGTTATCGATATACGTCCATATTTCGTCGTAGTCGTGTTGATTACGAACGACATGATCGTAGTAGGAACGCTGAAAAATGGATTTTCCGATTTCTTTGGTCACCAGCGTTTTCAAGGATCGAACGATGGTATCGATACGTTTCGTAGGGGTCGATGCCCACATCGACCCGTTCTCGATACGCAACAACAAATGCACATGATCCGGCATGATGCAATACTTTTCAACTTCTTCCACACGCTCGATGTATTTCTCCAAAATCCTACCGTAAGTCCTCGGGACGATGTGGGCATCGTCCCCTACAATATCACTCAAAATGGGACGGCGATCTTTTACGCAAACGGTAATGAAATACGCACCCGGTGTACTGTAGTCGTATTGTTGTAAGCGAAGGTGTTTTCGCTTTGGTAAGTTCGGATCCACAATCACACACCCTCTCACCCTGCCGCTCGAAAAACGCTTGCCCTTTTTCAATTTTCTTCTTCGGGGATGCCGCTGATCTCTTTGTAGATCTGTTGCATCTCGAGGTCCGCTTCGTAGATCGTCTGCGCGATGGCGGTCAACCGCTCACGCGTCTGCTCGGGCACGTCCGCCGCATTCTTGTAGCGAAGCGGATGCTCCAAACTCGCCCAAAAGTCCATCGCGAGGGTACGCATCTGGATCTCCACAGGGATCATGTGCGTCTCTTCGGAGAAAAACACGGGGATGCCGACGGTCAGATGATAACTGCGATAACCGTTGGGCTTGGGGTTCTTGATGTAATCCTTCTCGCGCACCACGATCACGTCGTCTTGTCGTTTGAGCATGGCGGCGATGGCGTAGATATCCTCGATGTAGGCACAGATGACGCGCACACCGCCGATGTCGGTCACCTTGTCGCGCACCGTCTCATAATCCTGCGCCCAGTCGCGCCGACGGAGTTTGCCGAGAATGCTGTCGGGCTTTTTGAGCCGATGGGTGATGTGACGAATGGGGTTGCGGGATTTCGTAACCTCAAACTCGTGCCGCAGATTTTCAAGCTTGGTGCAAATTTCGCGCATCGCACAGGAATACAGCACCTCGATCTCCTTGAGCATCTCTGGTGTGAACAACGCCTCCGACATGGACATCCCTCTCTTCCGATACAGATGGTAGCACAATAACGTAACGTCATTGCAAGCAAACATTAAAGAATTTGTAAATTCGTGTCCCACTCGGGGCGCGCTTCAAATGTGCGCGTCTCACCGCCGTAGGGGAACGTCAGGCGATGCGAAAAGAGCATCGGGTGTTCCATGCCGTCGCGCGCGCCGTACTTGTGATCCCCGAGAAGGGGAAACCCGCGCGACGCGAATTGCACGCGGATCTGATGACTGCGCCCTGTGAAAAGCCGCACCGCCACCAGAGAAGCGTTGTCATTGCCGCCGAGGCGTCGAAAGGCGAGTTTTGCCTCCTTGACACCGCGGCGCATCCGCTTGACGACGAATACCTTGTTTTTGTGACTGTCCTTGAACAGCAAGTCGCAAAGCTCTCCCTCTTCGGGCGGTGTGCCGTGCACCACAGCGAGATACTCTTTGACCATCACGCCGTCGGTGATCGCTTTGGAGAGTGCCGCCGCCGCTTGTTTGGTGCGGGCGTACACCATCACGCCTCCGACGTTGCGGTCGAGACGATGCACCGTGAACACCTCGCCGCCGAGTTGTTCACGGATCCACTGCGGCACGTCGTGTTCGCTGTCCGCGCCGATCGCCTTGACAACGACCGCGAGGTCACGGTCGTGAAAAAGCAGTTCCATCGTCTCACCTCCCGTCCTCTCTTTCAGTATATCACAATATTCGACCGTTTTCAACCGCTCGTCTGCTGACGGCGTTGCATCCGCCGCCATTGCACAAAGCCGTAATACTGCTGAAAAAACGAGATGCCTCCGTAGATCGCCGCAAACACGGCGATCAGTATCTGCCCGAGGACGTAGCCCTTGGCGATGAACAACAGACCCGTCACGCCGAGCACCGACACCGCCGCCGTCAACGGATTGCCGCCGCCCGACAGCGCAAACGACACAAGGATCGCCGCTGTTGAGACGAACCACAAGCCTTTTTCAAACCGCGTCAAATTCCATCGTTTCAAGCGCGTCACCTCCCAACAAAAAAGCATCCGCCAAGCGTGTCTTCCAAGACCTAACGACACGCGGCGAATGCACCAAATGCACAGCCCTACCCGGTGGCAGTTTTTCAATTGCGATTGCCTTTATTATACGCATCCCTACGACCGCTGTCAACAAAAATCGTACAATTGCGAAAAAAACAGTAGCCAAACCGCCGCTTATCTGCTATAATAGAAATGTTAATGCTTTGGAAACGAGGTGCAAGGCCACATGGTCTGTAACAATATACTCGAAGCGCTCGGTCAAACGCCGCTCATTCGCCTGTCGCGCATGGCGGACAAGGACAGCGCGGAGATCCTTGTCAAGTTTGAGGGTCTCAACGTCGGCGGTTCCATCAAGACCCGCACCGCCTTCAACATGATCCGCGACGCGGAAGAGCGCGGCATCATCAAGGAAGACACCATCATCGTCGAACCCACCAGCGGCAATCAGGGCATCGGCCTGGCGCTCGTCGGCGCGGTGCGCGGCTACCAAGTCCGCATCATCATGCCCGATTCGGTCAGCGAAGAGCGCCGCAAGCTCGTCGAGCATTACGGCGCTGAGGTGATCCTCGTCCACGACGCGGGCAACATCGGCGCTTGCATCGAGGAATGTCTGGAACTGGCACTCAAGATGCAACGCGAGGACAGCCGCGTCTTTGTGCCGCAACAGTTTGAGAATCCCGCGAACGTCGCCATTCAGCGCACCCAAACGGGTGTGGAGATCTTGGAGCAGGTCGGCGGTCCGATCGACGGCTTCTGCTCGGGCATCGGCACGGGCGGCACCATCACCGGCATCGGCGAGACGCTCAAAGCCGCCAACCCCTCGATGGAGATCTGGGCGGTCGAGCCCGAACACGCCGCCATTCTGTCGGGCGGTTCGATCGGCACCCATCTGCAGATGGGCATCGGCGACGGCATCATCCCCGCCATCCTCAATCAGGAGATCATCGACGACATCTGCATCGTCAAGGACGAAGAAGCGATCCGCACCTCCAAGGAGCTCGCCTCCAAGGAAGGCATCCTGTGCGGCATCTCGAGCGGCACCAACGTCGCCGCCGCGATCCGTCTGGCGAAAAAGCTCGGCCCCGGCAAAACGGTCGTGACCGTCCTGCCCGACACCGCCGAACGCTACTTCTCCACCCCCCTGTTCGGTTGATAACAAAACATAAAAGGGACGAGCTTTCGCTCGTCCCTTTTTATCATCTTACGCCAAAATCGCGCGAAGCACGATGCGCACGTCGTTCGTCGAAACCGCACCGTTGTCGTCCATATCGGTCGCCGCTTTTTCGGCGGCGGTCGCATCGGTCAGCCCGAGCGACACCATCAGCATCTCGCGCGCGTCCACGGAGCTCATCGCGCCGTCGCCGTTGAGGTCGCCGCGCACCGCTACAACGCGCTCATCCGCAACCGCGCTGTCGACAACGAGCTGGAGCTTCATGCCGGTGGCAAGTGCGCCCGTCACCGCTTGTCCGTTCGCATCGACAACGCGCAGATACTCGCTGTTGTCCATCGAATCGATGACCGTTTGCGCCGTCGTGCCGATCGCGATACCCGCGATCGTCTCCTCGTCCAGCTTAAAGCTACCGCCCGTGATGGTCGTGGGACGGCTCTCGGCCAAGGCGCTGGTCAGCGCGCAGGTGTGGAACGTGACGAACGTGTCGGTCGCGCCCACCACATACAGATCACAGCCGACGATCGTGACACGCCCCTCGCTGTCGGCGTGTCCCATCGCTTTGACATACGCGCCGAAATCGAGCACCATTGTCTCGCGCACACCGTTGACGGGGAAGTTGACAAGACCGCCGCCCGCGACGTCCGTCGCCGTGACGGTCACGTGGTTGCCGCTTTTATCTTTATACGCAATGTGAACGTTCCACTCCGCCGTGCCGCTCGTGTCGAGCGTGAGGAAGGGCGTGTCGTCGAGGTCGACCGCCGTCGCATACTCCGTATGCACGTACGGCCAGTACACACCCTCGCCGCCTTTGTACAGCGTGACCGCTTCGGGGTTGCCGTAGTACGGCCAGATGAAGTGACCGTTCGTGTTGGGAGCCTCGGTCACGCCTTCGGTCGGCATGAGCGACAGACCCGTCACATAGCCGTTCATCGCGTCTTTAAGCGCCTTCACACGGCAACCGAGGCGATAGCCGTCGGTCGCGTTGGTGGCGATCTCCGCCTCAGCCAGCGCGATCGCCGAGGTCAGCGCCGCCGACGGATTCGCCGTTGCTTTGGCGGTATCGAGTGTCGCTTTCAGGGCGTCCGCCGTCGCAAAATCCGCCTTGTAACCCGCAGGCAGGCAGTTTTCCAGCAAAAACGCCGTCAAGCTTTCGGCCGCCGCCTTGTGTCCGGCGACGGTGGGATGTCCCTCACCGCCCGCCGTGTTTTCCGGCAGAATGGTAAAGAAATAGCCGCCCGACGCACCGCCCAGTTCGCTGACCGCGGCGGTCAATTCGCTTTGATAGGTGATGCCCATCATGCCCGTCACCCACACGATCTTCGCGCCCGGATTCTTCTGGCGCGCCATCGTCATCAGGTTTTTCGCCCCCGCCTTGAACTCGGCGGCGGTCAGGCTGATCTTGCCGTATTTCGCGGCACTCGCATCGTTCGTACCGAGGTTGATGACGACGATATCCGCCGCCGGTCGGAAGTCGTACAGTCCCGCCGACGTGTGGTCGCGCCAGTAGCTTGTATAGGGGAACATATCCTGCAGGTTGAGGTCCTTGCCCTGCGCGTTCCATCCGCCGCAGCAACCAAAACCGCTCGTCTGCGTCACGCGCACGTTCGCCGACAGCGCCTCACCCGTCAGGTAAGCGTAGGTCTGCGTGCCGTCCTGATAGACGGGATAGCTGGCGTTTGCGGTGCTGTTGGTGGCAAGGTTGCTCGCGCCGCCCGAGATGGAGTCGCCCACCACTTCGATGGTGATCTTGTCTTCGGGGGGAGCGACCAGCAACGTGCCGTCGAGCGTCACGCTGTTCGCCGCCATCAGCGCGGAGCTTGCCTCCGTCTGCTTGTACACCTCAATGTGGTGGTAGCCGGTTTTCAAACCGCTTGCCAAGGTGACGGTCTTCGTCGCCGTCACGTTGTTGGTGCCGGCGATCTCGATGCGGCTCTTCACACCGTCCACGACCACCGTCAGGAACATATTGCCTGTGTAGGTGCATTTGACGGTGGTGTTGAGCGACACGTCGCCCGCACCGTGAAAATAAAACTCAAAGCCTGAGCCCGACGTGTCCATATAGAGCGCGCTGCCCGCGCGCTCCACGCGACCTTGTGTTTTAACAAAGCCGTCGAGCGCCGTGAAATCGTACGTCACCGATGCCGCCGACACCGCCATGGGAAGTGCCGTCATCAGCAAGCACAATGCCAGGATCAAAGAAAGCCATCGTTTCATACCATTCACTCTCCTATGTCAAATAGAGTATAGTACAGTATAGCACGCTTTGCGGTGTTTTTCAACCGCTCTGCGCCATTTCCCCGAAAGGCAAACGCGCCGTCTCGGCGTAGGATGTGATGTACACATCCGCAAGCGCGCTCATCGCCTCTTGATGCACCTCGTGTACATCCGCCACCGCGCACAAGCGGTAGCCCGCCGCCTTGGCGGTTTTGGCGGCGTAGAGCGCATCCTCAAACACCCACGTATCCTCGAGTGCCGTCCCGAGGGACGCGCGCGCCGTGTCGTAGATGAGCGGTTTCGTTTTGTCGGTGTGCAATTCCCCGCACACAAACACCGCCTCGAAAAACGACAGTAACCCAAGCCGCTCGAGTGTCGGCACGGCAAGAGACCGCGCCGTCGCCGTGGCAACGCACATCCGCACCCCCTGCGCCTTGAGCGCTTCAAGGTAGTCTTTCAAGCCTTCGCGCGGCGCCGTTACCGTTTGGTAGAATTCGCCCATCAGCAGGTGGACCTCGTCGACCACCGCGTCGACCGTGTCGGTCACACCGTACTGTTCGCGCACATGCTCGGCAAACCCGCGTTGCCCGACGTGAACGAGCGAATCAGCGAAGAGTCCTTTGGGTGTCAACCCGTGCTTTTGCAGATACCGCTCACCGACTCCTGCCCATCCGCCCATCGAATCGAGGAGCGTGCCGTCCATGTCAAAAATGATGCCTGTCATGTATCTGTCCTCCCGTGTGTTCTGCGTTTATTGTACCGCGCACGACGGTTTCGCGTCAAGCACCTTTTCCTCTTGTCAAAACGACAAGGAATTTCACTTAATAAACGGAAAATTTGTCATTGTCTCTATTGATTTTGTCGGCCGATGAGATTATAATGTACAAGCTTATGTTCTAATCATCTTTATTCCTATATATATTTTTTTGCATGGAGGGGATCTTTATGGGTTCTCATCTTCTCACCACCGCCTCCGTCGGTTTGGAGGAGACCGCGCACGCGGCAACCGAAGCGGTGGAGTTCGGCACCCCCGGCATCGTTGCGCTCGTGATTTTTTTGATCATGTTTGCGCTCGTGATCACCGAAAAAATCGAAAAACACATCACCACACTCATCTGCGGCGGCGCGATGATGTTGTTTGTGTTTGGCTTTGCGATGGGGTGGCGCTTTGACATGATGTGGAGCGTCGGCAACCTCGAATCGATGACGCACCTCGGCTTTTGGTACGGTCACTCCGACCACGGGGCGGGCATCGACTGGGCGACCATCATCTTCCTCGCCGGTATGATGATCATGGTCGAGGGCATGGCGAAAGCGGGCTTCTTCCGCTGGCTGTGCATGACGCTGGCGAAACTCGTCAAATACAAAGTGCTTCCCATCTTTCTCGTCTTTATGATCATGTCGGCGTGTCTGGCGATGTTCATCGACAGCATCACCGTCATTTTGTTCCTCGCCGCCGTCACCATTGAGCTGGCGCACCTGCTCAAGTTCAATCCCGTTCCGATGATTTTGTCGGAGATCTTCTGCGCCAATCTCGGCGGTTCGGCAACGATGTGCGGCGACCCGCCGAACATCATCATCGGTTCGGCTTTGAACCTGTCGTTCTTCGACTTTTTGTCGAACACCGGTCTCATTGCCGGTGTGTCGCTCGTGTTCATCGTCTTGTATTTCTTCCTCTGCTTCCGCAAGGAGTACAAAGCCGCCGGCAAGGACATCGACGTTTCTGCGATGCCCGACCCCAAATCGGTCATCACCGATATGCGCGGCTTCTTCATGAGCATCGGCATCTTCCTCATCGTCGTGGTGCTTCTGGTCACCCACTCGATGACCATGCTGAGCGTGGCGACCATCGGCGTGATCGCCGCGGTGATCACGTTGCTGGCGAACCTCAAGGGTGCCAAGCACATTTTGAAGCTCGTTGACTATAAGACGCTCTTGTTCTTTGTCGGCTTGTTCATCGTCGTCGGCGGCATGCAAAACACCGGCGTGCTCAAGCTCATCGCCGATGCCATCGCCGTCATCTGCGGCGACAACCTGCTGCTGATGGTCGCGATCATCATCTGGGTCTCGGGCATCGCGAGCGCCTTCGTCGACAACATCCCCTTCGCCACCATCATGGTGCCGATCATCGAGACGTTGTCGGGCGGTCAGACCACCACGCTCCACACCCTGGCGTATTCGCTCGCCATGGGCACGGACATCGGCGGCTCCGCCACCCCGATCGGCGCGTCGGCGAACGTCGTGGGCGTGTCGGTCGCTTCCAAAGCGGGTTATCCCATCGGCTGGGGTCGCTACTGCAAGTATATGGCGCCCGCCACCGTCATCGTTATGCTCATCTCCACCGGTATGGTGTGGTTGATGTTCGGCTTGATTTAACAGAAAGAGAGGGTTTTGTTGTATGGCACAAGAACAACTCATCGTCTCCATCGGACGCGAATTCGGAAGCGGCGGTCACCTGATCGCCGAAATGGTCGCCGAGCGCTTTCATCTGCCGCTCCTCGACTACAACCTGCTTCAGGAGATCGCCGCGGGCAAAAACATCGACGTCTCCCACCTGAAGAAGTATGACGAGCTTCCCCGCCGCCACTTCTTCCACCGCAGCGTCAAGGGTCACACCTCGTCCCCTGAAGTCAACATCGCGCAGATGCAGTTTGACTTCATCCGCGAGAAGGCGGCCAAGGGCGACTCGTTCGTCATCGTCGGTCGTTGCGCCGAGCACGTGCTCAAAGGGCACGACGCGCTCGTGTCGCTGTTCATCAACGGCGACCACGACAAAAAGCGCGAGCGCATCATGAAGCTTTACAACCTCAACTTTGAGGATGCGGAAGCGCTCATGCAAACGACCAACCGCAAGCGCAAAAACTACCACAACTTCTTCTGCGACACCAAGTGGGGCGACTCGCGCAACTACGAGCTGTGCATCAACGCCAGCCGCATCGGCTACGAAGAGACCGCCGATATCTGCGAGACCTACATTCGCCACCGCTTCCCCGACCTCGATATCGAGTGATACAAAAAGCCTGACGGTTCAATCTGAACCGTCAGGCTTTTTCTTTTTCGGTTATTCTTCCACGCGCGTGTATTCCACGGTCGTCTCTCCGTCGGTGATGGTCAAGATGTTGCCATCAATGGCATACCGATAGGTTTCCTCGTTCGCGCCGTAATCCATGACGGATTACACCTTCACATAGCCGGGGTAGGGGTAACTGTAGTCCCGCGGATAGTGCGACAGCGCTTCACACTCTTCCCATGTGAAATCGTAGAAATCGTAGCTGATCCCGTCGCCGCCGATGTCGTCCCACGTCACGTCGGTCATCAGCCACTCGCCGTTCACATACACGATGTTCCAGATGTGGTTAATCGCATCGCCGTCATCGGCGTTGCCGCAGACGCAGGCGCTGAGGATGCCCGCCTTGTACAACAGATATTGATAGGCGCGGGCGTAGCTTTCGCACACGCCGCTGCCTTTGAGCATCACGCCGATCAGCTCGTGCGGATACTCCGAAACGTAGTCGTAATCGTATTCCGCGTTCAAGATCAAGCGATCGTGGATCAACCGACGGCGCTCGTCGATGTCCATGTCGTCGCTGATGCCCTGCAAGTACCGCGCCGACGCGTCTTCGAGTTGGGCGTTCAACGCATCCACCTGCTCTTTGGTCATCTCATAGGTGATGGAGAGATAATACGTCGAAAAGCTCGTGCCGTATTGGAACGAATTCGGAAGCCAGAACAGCTCGGGATGATCGTCGATGCAGTAGGTGACTACCTTAACGAATTCCGCCTCCGTCAAACGGCAACCGGTGAAGGTGATGCGCGTGTCCATGTTGCGCACACCGCTGACCATCTTGTCGTACGCCTTCACAAGGCCCGTGTTCGATTCCGCCGCCAACAACTGCCGTCCGTAATACTGCGACTCGTCCACCGCCGTGAGCGTCAGCGTGACGTTTTCCTCGGGCGGGGTCGTGGTAGTGGTAGTGGTTGTAGTTGTGGTGGTAGTGGTAGTTGTGGTGGTTGTAGTTGTGGTGGTTGTTGTAGTAGTAGTGGTGGTCGGTGCCTTAGTCGTTGTGGTGGTCGGCACCGTCGTGGTCGCCGTGGTCGTGGTGGTCGTGGTGGTCGTCGGGTTCAACAACGCCCCAAGCAAGCCGCGCGCGTCACGCGTATCGACCGCACCGTCTCCGTTGTGATCCGCCAGCGCCAATTGTGTGGGAGACAGAGGATAGACCCCGATCGAATACAGGATCAGCAAACGAATGTCGCTCGACGACACACGGCCGTTGCCGTCAATGTCTCCGAGCACGCCCGTTGTCTCCGCACCGAAGCGGTAGCGAACAAAGGTGCGCTCCTCCCCCTGCGCGGCACCGCTCGCCGCGGCGGTCAACGGCACGAACAACGACATCATCAGCGTCAGCGCCAGAATAAGCGCAGTCGCCGCTTTTAAACGAAATTTCACGATCGGTCACTCACTTTCCGATAGGGTTTGATTTTATGGTAGCACTTCACATCGGAAAAGACAAGGTGCTTTTTCGAATTTCCACAAAAAAACCACCGATCAAATCGGTGGTTTTTTTACCTTCTTATTCGTCGCCGCAAATGAAATCTTCACGGATGGTAACCGGCTCGGGCATACGCTTGAGCACCATCACCGCCACGCCGACAATGCCGGCAATAATCGCCGCAACAATCAAAAACTTTTTCATCCGTCTCGCTCCTTTCGGGAATCTATTCTCATTGTAGCGCATTTATGCGCAAATTTCCACTCTTTTTTTACTTTTCTTTTTTAAAAATTTGTAAATCCTGCTAACAGCTTCGTCATTGTGTTACAAAAAATTTGCAAATTCCCCGAAAAGTTCCGGTTGTCATTGTCGCCATTCTATTGTATAATAAGATGAAGTATTGTGATTTCTCGCAAAGGAGGACAAGCCGATGAGCGCCTATCTCGACAACAGCGCCACCACGCGCGTTTCGGCGGCGGCGGTGGACAAAGCGGTCGCCATGATGACGGTCGAGTTCGGCAACCCCTCCTCGCTTCACACGATGGGACATCACGCCGCGCAGGCAGTCACCGCCGCTCGTCGGCAGGTGGCAACGCTGTTCGGTCTGCCGCAGGATGCGGCGTCCCTTTCCTGCATCACGTTCACCTCGGGCGGCACCGAAGCCAACAACCTCGCGTTGTTCGGCGCGGCGGCGGCGCGCGGTCGCCGCGGTCGTCACATGGTCACGACCGCCATCGAGCACCCGTCGGTGCTGGAGGTGATGCACACCCTCGAAAAGGAAGGCTTTTCGCTGACGGTGGTAGAGCCCGATGCAAACGGCGACATTTCCGCCGGGGCGCTCGCCGATGCGTGCCGCGAGGACACCGTCCTCGTTGCCGCCATGCTCGTCAACAACGAACTCGGCACGGTACTGCCGTTGCGCGAGGCGATCCAAAAGATCCGTCGCCGCAGTCCGCTCGCGCACATTCACTGCGACGCGGTGCAAGCAGCGGGCAAACTGCCGCTCAAGGTCCTCGCCCTCGACGCGGACAGCGTGAGCGTCAGCGGTCACAAGCTCCACGCCCCCAAAGGCGTCGGCGCGCTGTATGTCAAGCGCGGTGTGCGGATCCTTCCGCGCGTCTACGGCGGCGGTCAGGAACGCCAATTGCGTTCGGGCACGGAAGCCGTTCCGCTCATTGCGGCGTTCGGTGCGGCGGTGGAGGCGTTGCCGCCGTTCTCGGAGCAATACGCCGTGTTCCACGCGCTCGAAGCGCAACTCGAAGAAGGGCTGTCCGCCATTGACGGGGTGGTTCTCCATCGTCCCCAAAACCGCGTTCCCTATATTGTCAATGCGTCCGTCTGCGGCTTCAAGAGCGAAACGCTGGTGCATTTTCTCGCCTCGCGCGAGGTGTACGTTTCCTCGGGTTCGGCGTGCGCCAAGGGACAGCAAAGCCACGTGTTGCAAGCGCTCGGTCTCCCCAAGGAGCAGAGCGACTCCGCACTGCGCATCAGCCTGTGCGCCGACAACACAGCAGACGATATCGATCAATTTCTCGCGGCCTTGCGTGAAGCGACGGCGTCGCTCGCCTCGGTCGATTGAGGTTCTATTTGGTTTATTACAGAAAGGCAGGGTTTCCTATGTCGAATTCCGATAAACATCGCCCGCTCGACGTCAGCGGCGAAGACACGACCCCCGTCACCCCGACGGAGCAGATCGTGGAGCCGCTCGAGGGCGGTACCGCCGACGTGCTGGCCGCCGTTCCGCGCAAAGCGAAGGCGCCCAAAAAGGTCACCTCGGTGGAAAAGGCGGGTGAGGCGAAGAAGGTGCGCCGCATGGGTGCCATCCGCGCCGCGCGCGCCGTTGTCCCCGGCTACGGCGACGATACGTTTGACCTGGTGCGCAAATCGACGCTCCTTCTGGCGATCCTCGTGCTGGTCGCGGCGATCTGCCTGTTGCTCGAGGACCGCGTCATCAACCCGATGCTCAACAGCAACGCCGCCGCGTCCATCCGCAACACGATGTATGTCAACGAAGGCGTGACCCCCGTCCTCAACGAGGCGGAGCAGAACTTTGCCTATCCGCCCGGACTGCAGGATTCGTTCAAAAAGCTGTACTATCAAAATCAGGACACGCGCGGCTGGCTGAGCTTCAACTCGCCCGACGGCACGACCATCGCCGTCGATTACCCCGTGCTGTGGAGCGGCGACAACGACTACTACCTCAACCACGATTTCTACCAGACTTACAACAAGAACGGTGCGCTGTTCTTTGACTTCCGCAACCAGTTCAGCTCCCCCTCGGACGTCAACCGCAACCTCATCATCTACGGTCACAACATGGCCAGCGGTCAGATGTTCGCATGCCTCAACCGCCTGCTCTACGGCGTGGACTATGCGCGTCTCGCGCCCACGCTCACGATGAACACCATCTACGAAGAAGCGACCTACAAGGTGTTTGCGGTCATGGTCGTCAACAGCAACCAGGTCGACGGCACGCCGTTCGGCTACCTGCGCACCTCGTTCTCCGACGACGTGGATTTTGCGAACTTCCTTGCGGAGATCACCGCGCGCTCGCTGTATGTGTACGGCGACGTGGATCTCCGCCCCGACGACAACATCCTGATGATGTCCACCTGCAACACCTCGGGCGAAGTGCACTTCACCGAAGGGCGTACCGTCGTGGTGGCGCGCAAGGTGCGCGAGGGCGAAGACCCCGCCACCGACCCCAACACGATCTACTACAACAACGACGTGATCATGCCCTACGGCTGGTACAAGAACCAGAACGTGGAGCCGCACCCCTACTACACCGATCCCAACTACTATATCCCCGAGCTTCCCAGCCTCAAGCCGTATCTCGAGGAGCTGGAGAACCTGGTGCAGTCGGGCGAGACGCTCCCGAACTCGCAACCCGGTGTGACCATCCCGAGCATCACCATCCCGACGACCACCACCTCGACCACCGTGGGCACCACCGCCACCACCAAGCCCGAAAAGAAGCTCTACACCATCACCATCAACACCCCGCTGTCTTACAAAGTGGGCGAGAGCTTTGACTACAAAAACACCACCGTCATCGGCTGGTACACCAACGGCGAGCGTGTCGCGATCAATCCGCGTCACTGCGCGATCACGGGCTTCAACTCCTCGCATCCGAGCCGTTGCCACGTCACCATCCACTACGGTCAATTGAAGCAATCCTTCACCGTGACCATTCGTCGACCGGACGAGGACCCGAGCGTGCCGTCCACGACGCCGACCACACCGCCCGATACCACCGCGCCCATCTCCCCCGACACCACCGCCACCACGGTGACCGAGCCCACCTCGCCTCCCGAGGACGCGGTGTCGAACTGATCAAAGGAGCGTTACCCCATGTCGTTTATTCCGCAGGAGATCCTGCTCGTCAAGAACGGCGAGCTGGCACTCAAAGGTCTCAACCGCGGCACGTTTGAGGACGTGTTGCTCAAGAATCTGCGCCGTCGCCTGAAGGCGGTCGGTCGCTTCTCGCTTCGCAAGTCGCAATCCACCATCTATATCGAGCCGCTCGACGAGTGGGCGGATATGGACGAGGCGGCGCGCTGTGTGTCGCAGGTGTTCGGCATCGCGGCGTATTCGCGCGCGCGCATCGTGGAAAAGGATCTCGACGCGATCGGTCGCATGGCTCCCTTGTACCTTGCCGACCTGCTTTCCGAAGCCAAGACCTTTAAGGTCGAATCCAAGCGCGCCGACAAAACCTTCCCCCACCCCTCGCCCGAGATCAGCCGCGAGGTCGGCGGGTACGTGCTCGAGGCGTTTCCCCACCTGAAGGTCGACGTGCATAATCCCGACGTGGTGGTGCACGTCGAGGTGCGCGAGATGGGCGCGTATATTCACACGCGCCAGCTCCCCGGCGCCGGCGGTATGCCTGTCGGCACGGCGGGCAAAGCGGCGATCCTCATTTCGGGCGGCATCGATTCGCCCGTCGCCGCCTACATGATGGCCAAACGCGGCATCGCCCTGACCGCCATCCACTTCGCCTCTCCCCCTTACACGAGCGAGCGCGCCGAGGAAAAGGTGTGCGACCTTTTGCGTCAGGTTTCGCTCTACGCCGGTCACATCCGCACGTTTGTTGTGCCGTTCACCGAACTGCAGGAAGCCATCCGCGACCATTGCCCCGAAGAGCTCTTTACGCTCGTCATGCGCCGCATGATGATGCGCATCGCCTCGATGGTGGCCGTGCGTGAAGGTTGCGGCGCCCTGATCACCGGTGAAAGCCTCGGTCAGGTCGCGAGCCAAACGATCCCCGCCCTTGCTTGCACCGATGCGGTGGCGACACTCCCCGTGTTCCGTCCCGTCATCGGCATGGACAAAGAGGAGATCATCCGCATCGCCCGAAAGATCGACACCTTTGATCTGTCGATCCAGCCGTTCGAGGATTGCTGCACGGTGTTCACCCCGCGCCATCCGCGCACGCGCCCGACGATCGAGATGCTCGAGCACGCGGAAGCCGCCTTCGATTTTGAATCGATGTGCCGGCGTGCCGCCGACAACACCCGCATCGTGAAATTGTAAGGTATACAAAAAGGACGATCCCTCGGGATCGTCCTTTTTTGTTGTAGGTTTGTATCGGCTGATGTAGACCCAAACCTCCCTTGTCAAAGGGAGGTGGATTTTGGCATCGCGAGATGCCAAAAGGCGGAGGGATTCCGTTTACAAGGTTGCCATGAGTTTGTGGGAGCGGAACGGATAAATCCGTTCCCTACATCTTGTCAAAGGGAGGTTTTTTCACGCTCCCCTCTATCGCGGGACGATGTGGGCATCGTCCCCTACAAGGTTGCCATTGGTTAGCGTAGGGCGGTGCCTTGGTGCCGCCGCGTTTTGTATAAAAACTCCCTCCGTCAAAACCTGCGGTTTTGCCACCTCCCTCAACGAGGGAGGCAAGGTGGCTGCACCGTATTTTCGTAGGGCGACGCCCGTGAAATCCCATCACGGAACGGCACTTGAGGCCGTTCCCTACGCAATCCTCACATATCACAACAAAAAACGAGGTGCATGCACCTCGTTTTTTTCATTCCGTCGCGCAACGCGCGACTCCTTCATTTTTCATTTTTCATTCTTCATTCTTCATTGCTCTTATCGGTATTTCTCCGCTTGCAGGCGGAACATCTCGGCGTATTTGCCGTTTTGCGCCATCAGCTCGTCATGCGAGCCGCTCTCGATGACGCGTCCGTCCTCGAGCATGAAGATGACGTCCGCCATGCGCGTCGTCGACAGACGGTGCGAGATGAACAGGATCGTCTTATCGTCGGCAAGCTCGCGGATGGTTTCGTTCAGGCGATACTCCGACAGCGGGTCGAGCGCCGCGCTCGGTTCATCGAGAATCAGCAGATCGGCACGGCTGTACAACACGCGCGCGATGGCGAGCTTTTGCGCCTCACCGCCCGAGAGGTTCACGCCGTCTTCCTCAAACTCCTTGGTGAGGGGCGTGTGGATGCCGAGCGGCATCCGCGCCAGACGCTTTTCAAAACCCACCTTGTGAAGCACGTCCATCAGGCGCTCCTCGTCGAGCTCTTCGCCCATGGTGACGTTTTCCGCCACCGTGGCGGCGATGATCTGATAATCCTGAAACAGCACCGCCACCTGCTCGCGGTAGGCTTCGAGCGGATAGTCGGACAGCTTCTTGTCGCCGTAGCGCACCTCGCCCGCCGTCGGGTCATAGAGCCGCATAAACAGCTTCACGAGCGTCGATTTGCCCGCACCGTTGTAGCCGACAAGCGCCGCTTTCGTGCCGTGGGGGATGCGCATCGTCACCCCTTTGAGGGTATCCTCCTCACACGCGGGATAGGCAAAGTGCACGTCGTTCAGTTCATACGCCGCCCCCGCGGGCAGAGCCGCCGTGCCCTCGTCGGGAAGCTCATTTTCGGTTTCGAGGAAGGTGCGCAGTTTTTCGATGTACATCGCGTGTTGTTGAAATTCGGGAAGCAGTTCCGTCACCCATGTCAGGTCGCGCTGGAGACTGTTTGTCGAGCGGTAGAGCGCAAACAGCGCGCTGTAGCTCATCGTGCCGACCACCAGCGTTTGATACAGCAGATAGGTCATGTACGCACAGTCAAACGGCAATACATCCCAACAAATACTGCGAAAATAACTCAGGAAAAAGAGTGGCTTTGCGTGCTTTTTCGTGACGGCGAGCTCTTCTTTTTCGGACTCTTTGAAATCGTCAAACAGCATCTCGTTCATGTCGCCCATGCGCAGATCTTTGGCATAATCCGCAAGGTAAAACACGCGCTTGACGTAGTCCGCGCGGCGCGCCACCGGGACGCGCTCTTCTTCGCGTTTCATGAAGCGCTTGTTGCCGCGGATGCCGAGGATCATCGTGACGGTCAGCGAGATCGCCACAAAGATCAAACCGACGGGGTCGGTCGCCACAACGAACGTGCCCATGATCGACACGATCACCACCGTCGTGACGAGCGAACAAAACGTGTCGAGCACCTTGAGCACATGAGACGGCGCTTCCTGCATCGCCCACACGAAGTCGTTGTAAAACTCGGGGTCGTCGTAGCGCGCCATGTCCATGGTCGCCGCTTTTTTGTAGAGCGTCAGGCGCATCTCGCGATACACCTTTTCCTCCGCTTTGGCGAGGATCTTCACCTCGAGCCACGGGGTGAACAGCATGTTGAACACCACCACCGCCGTCACGGGAATGAACATCGGCAGGATGTCGACAAACGGACGTCCCTCTTCCACCACGGCGATGATGTGCGCGATGAGGAACGTATTTTCCAAAATCAAAATGATGTGGGAATTGAGCGACAAAAACAGCTTCGCGAGCACATACAGCTTACTGCATCGCCACAACCACCCCAGCGCAAAGCGGCAATCGCGCACACTCTTGCGCAGAGGGGGCAACTTCTCCTTAGGTACGGTCACACGCCGTCTGGGCATCGCCGCTCACCTCCTCTCCGTCGGAAACGAGGTAGGCTTCCGCCTGCTTGCGAAACAGCGCCGCATACTCACCGTCAAGTTGCATCAACGCCTTGTGCGTGCCGTGCTCGATGAGCTGTCCGTCTTTGAGCATATACACATGATCCGACAGCGCCGCCGACGAGAGACGGTGCGAGATGAGCACCGCGATCTTGCCCTTTTCGGGATCGCACTCGCGGCACAGCCGCAAAATGGTCTCGTACATTTGATATTCCGCGATGGGATCGAGCGCCGACGAGGGCTCGTCCAAAATTACCACGGGACTCGCCTTGGCGAATGCACGCGCCACGGCGATCTTTTGGTTTTCGCCGCCCGACAGCACCGCGCCCTTCTCGTCGAACTCACGCGTCAAACGTGTGTCGACACCGTGTTCGAGCGTCTCGGCTTTGGAAAGCACGCCGCTCTCGCGAAGCGCTTCGATCGCCGCTTCGCGGTTTTCGTCGCTCACGCGGGACAGCATGACGTTCTCGAGCACCGTGGCCGAGAACATCGCAAAATCCTGAAACGCCGCACCGATCAGCTTGCGGTAGGCGTGCAGTTCGTACTCCCGAATATCCTTGCCGTTCAAAAGGATCGTGCCCTCGGTCGGATCATACAGGCGCATGATGAGCTTGACAAGCGTCGATTTGCCGCTGCCGTTGAAGCCGACGATCGCCACCGTCTCGCCGCTTGTCAGCGTGAGCGACACGTGCGACAGCGCATCGCGCTGTTGCCCCGGGTAGCGGAAGGTCACGTCGCGCAGTTCGATCGTTTGCACCGGCAGTTCCACCGCGTCGCCCGTTTGATCCTCGGGGATCTTCGGCTCATAGTCCATGAACTTCTTCAGGTTTTGCACAAAGAGGCAGTTTTTGTTAAGATCGGTCGCGTTGTTCGTGACAAAGCGGATCATCGTGCCCGCGCTCATGATGGCGGAGCTGAGCACCACGAAGTCGCCCAGCGGAATGACGTGATGCAAGATGGTCAGATAGGAGACCAAGAGAAGCATACCCTCAAACGCCAGCGGATAGAGGATCATGTTGCGCACGCGCGTCCACCGCGCGATGCCCTTTGAGGTGTCGTCGATGTTTTTGCACGCACCGTCGTACGCCTCGTCATACGCTCCCGCGATCACACCGAACAACCGCGTCATACGCATCTCGCCCGCGTATTTTTGCAAAAAGGCGGTGCGGTTGACGTAGTCGAACCGACGCTGAAACGGAATGCGCTTTTGGTCGCGCTCATAAAACAAGCGGTTGACGCGCGGTCCGAACAGCCAGTTGCCTAAAAGCGGCAACAAAATGAAAAACACCGACCACCACGCCATGGAGATCATCGTCCCCACCGTGAACGCCGCCGACAGCGCATAGGTCGTCACCACCGACACCTGCCGCACCATCTGCTCGATGCGGTTGGTGGATTCGTTGGCGGCCATGGTGTAGGTGCCGTAAAACTCGGGCGTTTCGTAGCACTCAACGTCTGCGTTGGCGGCTTTCTCAAACAGCATCCGATGTAAGTCGTAGCGCAGACGGATCCTTGCAAGCGGTGCGACGTATTCCCAGACGTAGGTCTGAAACGCCACCAGCACGCATTCCGCCAAAGCGACGATCCACACGAACCACACCGCCTCCTCAAAGGAGCGGTCGATGCCCGTTTCCCCAAACAGATAGCGCATGAACACCACCGAGAAAAACGCCCACATAAAGGCATTCATGCCCATCGTCAGGATGGAATAGATGAGGTATTTCGGTTCGCGCTTCCACACGATGCCGAGCATAAATTTCAGATTCGGGATGACCGGCACTTTCTCTTTTTTCTCTGTCTTCTTTGCCGTAGCTCATCCCTCCTTTCTTCTCAAAAAAACTGCCGTGTTTGCTCAAGTCCCACCCTCTCGCCTCCCCTTGTCAGGGGAGGTGGCACGAGCGTTAGCGAGTGACGGAGGGGTAGTCGTAACCACATGTTTGCGCCAATGGTGTCTCTCCCTCAGTCGCGACCGGCGGTCGCGCCAGCTCCCTCATCAGAGGGAGCCAAGGTTTGGGGTTGTGCAATTCACGACAGTCTACTATTACATTCACAAAATCGTTTCCATAAAGCGCTTTTGCTCACGCATGCCGCACGCTTCATAAAACCGCAGGGCATTCTCGTTGCACGCCCAGACGTTGAGCGTCACGTTGTAGCACCCATTTTCGGCGGCAAACGCCTTGACGAAATCAAACAGCGCTTGCCCGATGTGTTGATGACGGCAGGTCTCGTCCACGCACAGATCGTCAATGTACAACGTTTTCACGTCGGTCAAAATGTTGTGCCCGACGTGTTGCTCAAAGACGCAAAACGCATAGCCGACCACGTTGTCCGCTTCGTCCGTTGCCACAAACACGGGCGTGCGGTCGTTTTTCAGGATCGCCGTCAATTCCTCATCGGTGTACTTCTTGGCGTTCCCGCGAAACAAGTCGGGGCGTCCCTTGTGATGCACCTCGAGCACCTGATACAGCAAACGATCGATCGCTTCGATATCCCTATCCTTCGCACGACGAATGGTCAAGATGTCCACATCCTTTTTCACTTCAATTCCACGATGGTCACGCCGCTCTCGCCCTCGCCGTAGGTCCCCAGACGAAAGCTTTTGACCGACGGATGCCGACGCAAATGCTGTTGCACCGCGGCGCGAAGCACACCTGTGCCCTTGCCGTGGATGATCGTCACCGCCGGCACGCCCGCCATCACCGCGTTGTCGATGAAGCGGTCGACTTCGAGGAGTCCCTCGTCCGACGCCATGCCGCGCAGATCGAGATCGGTCTCAGCCGTGCGCTCCATACGCGAGGTCATCGACCGCGCCACGGAGCCCGGCTTTTGCGGCGTTTTCTTCGTTTCGATCAGGCGCAGGTTGGACACCGCCACACGCGTGCGGATGATGCCCGCTTGCACCTCCACCTGACCGCTCTTATCGGGAAGCGACAGCACCGTCGCTTTTTTGTCGATATCAAAAATCAGCACCTCGTCGCCGACCTTGAGCTCGCGCGGCAGACGATAGCCGCTGTTCCCGGGCGCTTTCTTGACGGGATCGCGCGCCTCGTCCAAGGACTTGAGCTTTTGACGCAGATCGGTCTTTGCCGCCTGTGCCGCCGACGCACCCTGACGGCTCTGCTTGCGCAACGCTTCCAGCTCGTCGAGCAACCGCTCCGCTTCCAGGCGTGCCTTTTCGGTGATGCGATCCGCTTCGCGGCGCGCATCCTCGAGGAGCTTGTCCTGCTCCATGCGCATTTTCGCGAGCTGTTCGCGCGTCATGCGCCCTTCTTCATCCGAACGGCGGCGCAATTCCTTGGCGGTTTTGAGTTCCTCCTCGAGCGAACGGCGGCGCTCCTCCAGGCGCACCACCACTTCCTCCAGACGACGGTCGTCGCCGCTGACGAGCACCTTCGCGCGGTCGATGAGCGCGCCGTCGATGCCGAGTCGCGCCGAAATGGCAAACGCGTTCGAGCGCCCGGGCGCGCCGACGATCAAACGATACGTCGGGCGAAGCGACGCGACGTCAAATTCGCAACTGCCGTTTTCCACGCCGTCGGTGTGGATGGCGTAGGCTTTGAGCTCTGCGTAGTGGGTGGTCGCGGCGATGCGCGCACCGTTACGGCGAAGCTCCTCAAGGATCGCCGTCGCGAGCGCCGCACCCTCGACGGGGTCCGTTCCCGAACCGAGCTCGTCGAGAAGCACGAGACTCTTTTCGTCCGCTTGCTTCAAAATACGTGCGACGTTGGTCATATGCGCGGAGAAGGTCGACAGGCTCTGCTCGATGGACTGCTCGTCGCCGATGTCCACAAGCACCCTGTCAAACACCGACAGCCGACTGCCGTCGCCGCACGGCACCAGCAGTCCGCATCCCATCATCAGCGTCAGCAGACCGAGCGTTTTCAAGGTCACCGTTTTACCGCCCGTGTTCGGTCCGGTGATGACGAGGGTGTCAAACGTCTCCCCGAGCGTCACGTCGACGGGGACGACCTTATCTTTATCGATCAACGGATGGCGCGCCGCACGAAGCACGATCACGCCGTCGTCCGACACCGCCGGACGCATCGCTTTCATATCGTACGCAAGCGCCGCCTTGGCAAAGATCAGATCCAGTTCGATGATCACGTCGTACTGCACGGACAGCGCGTCGGCAAACTCGCCGACCTGCGCCGACAGCGCAAAGAGAATGCGCTCGATCTCCGCTTCTTCTTTGGCAAGAAGCACCTTGAGTTCATTGTTCGCTTCCACCGCACCCATCGGCTCCACAAACACCGTCGCGCCCGAGGCGGACGTGTCATGCACCAGTCCCGGCACCTGCGCGCGGTGTTCCGCTTTGACGGGGATGACGAAGCGACCCGAGCGGATGGTGACGATGGGATCTTGCAACAGCTTTTGGTAGGTGGGACTCTTGACCATGTTGTCGAGCTGTTCGCGCACGCGCTGTGTCGCTTGGCGCATTTTGCGGCGAATGGTCGCAAGCTCCGTCGAAGCGGTGTCCGCGACCTCATCCTCGGACAGCACCGTCAGCGAAATGCGTTCCTCCAAAAACTTGTTCGGGGACAACACCGCAAAGCGGTCGTCAAGCGTCGTTTCCACGCCCTGCGAACGCTCGCGCCACTCGCAAAGAGCGCGCACCGTGCGGAGCACCGCCGCAATATCGAGCAGCTCGCGAAGCGACAGCATCGCGCCTGCCGCGGCGCGATGCCACGCGTTTTTCATATTTTTGATGTGTCCGAAGGACGGCGAACCGTAACCCGCCATCAGGCGTGCCGCATCGTCCGTCTCGTCGAGGCGATGCGTGACCTCTTGCAAATAGGGCGACGGCGTAAGCACCTTCGCCGCCTCGGCGGCATCCGCCGTCGACGCCTTTTGCGCGAGCATATGCAATACTTTATCCAGTTCAAGAGCCGGCGCTACCGTGATCTCTGTCATAACTCTATGTACTCCTAAAATTGAAATTCCGAAAGGGAATGATAAAATTCGAGGGTTTGAAACCGCCGCGACAACTGCGCCGTCACGAACCGCTCCGCCGCATCGGCGAGCGCGATACACGCGTCGTCGGGCAGGCGAAACGCAAAGCATTTGCTGTCGGGGCTTTGCAACACGAAGCGCATCGCGTCGTAGACGGTCGGGGTCAGCGGCACGGATGCCGCCGCGCGGCACGCGTCACAGCCGAGCACCCCCTGCAAGGGGTCAAACCATCGCGCCCCCTCGCCCTTGCCGCAACGGCACGCGTGCAGGTCGGGCATATAGCCCGCCATCGCCAGAAGCCGCAGTTCCGCCACCGCCTTGATGCGGTCGCGCTGTTCGCCTTTTTCGAGAAGATGCAAGGCGTTTAGAAGCAAGCGCAGATACGGGGTCGCCTCCTCCTCGCGCGGGGCGAGAGCGGCGAACAATTCGCAAAAATACTGGGCAAGCGCGATTTGCTCCACACTGCCGCCCGTCGCAAAAAACACGCGCTCGGGCACCGCGGAATCGACGATGAATTTGTCGCGTCCGCGCACGAGCGACAGCGTCGCATACGACAGCAGGCGCGTCGACGCATTCGCGCGGCTGTTGACGCGTCGAGCACCGCGCACCGACGCACGGATGACGCCCATCGTGTCGGTCAGCACCGTGACGAACCGATCCGCCTCACCGATATTGTGTTCGCGGACGATCAGTCCCTTCGCCGTCAGTCCCATCTGCCGTCTCCTTCTTACTCTCCGCAGACTGTTGCACCGCCTGCGCATAGCGCAGGTAGTCCTCCACACGCCCCGTGTGGGTGAACACCTGCCACCATTGTTCCTTTTGATCCATTCCGTACCACCGTCCTTTGACGGTAGTATGCGCCGTTTACCGCTTGCCTATGCGGTCACAGCGAGTAACCGAAACCGGTCAGCAGTCCTTGGCGGTTGCGCCAATCCTCCTTGACCTTGATCCACGTTTTGAGATCGACCTTCGTGTCGAGAAGCGCTTCCATCTCGCGGCGCGCCGCCGAAGACACCGCCTTGAGACGCGCGCCGCCCTTGCCGATGAGCATGCCCTTGTGCGACTCGCGCTCACAATAGATCACGCAGTCGATGTGCACGATCGGCTCGCCCGCCGTCGTCGTTCCCTCTTTGAACGACTCGGTCACGACCGCCACGCCGTGCGGCACTTCGTCGCGCATCGAGCGTAGGATCTGCTCGCGGATCAGCTCGGATGCCAGCACGCGCTCGGGCTGATCGCTGACTATGTCGTCAGGGAAAAAGTGCGGACTTTCAAACGCAAAGCCCGACAGCACGGAGATAAGTTCTTCGACCCCCTCGCCCGTCACCGCGCTCACGGGGACGATCGCCTCGAAGTCGTATTCGTCCTTGTACGCCGCGATGGTCGAGAGAATATCGGTCTTTTCTTTGACAAGATCCGTCTTGTTGATGACGAGCACCGCCGGCATACGGCTTTGGCGCATTTGGGCGATGAGGTCGCGCTCTTCCTGCTTGACTTCCGCTTTGGGTTCGACAACAAGCATCGCCGCATCCACACTGCTGACCGCCTCGCCGATGGATTTGCACATGAAATCCCCAAGGCGCGTGCGCGGACGGTGCAGACCGGGCGTGTCGAGGAACACGAGCTGGGTCTCCTCCTTCGTCAGCACACCCATGATGCGCGTGCGCGTCGTTTGCGGTTTATCGGACACGATGGCGACTTTCTGCCCCACCATGCGGTTGAGAAGCGACGATTTGCCGACGTTCGGGCGACCGACGATCGCCAGAAAGGCGGATTTCGATGTCTGTTCCATAAACGGATCTCTCCTTTTTGCAAATACCTGCGTACAGTATAGCACATCTTTCAGACGATGACAAGCATACCACAAAAAAGAAAAAGCGATCGGTTCCGAAAGAACCGATCGCTTTTGGTTTGTGACTCTTAGAAGCGGTGGGCAATGCCGTCGTTTTCTGTCGAAACCAAACGCAGACAGCGTCCTCTTCTTTCCGCGGTACTTCGATAACGTCAACACATTTTGACCCAAATCCGCACATCTCCCCCGAAAATCGGGTGTATGCGATCCGTT
Source organism: Clostridia bacterium (assembly GCA_017398425.1). Taxonomy (GTDB): domain Bacteria; phylum Bacillota; class Clostridia; order Oscillospirales; family Acutalibacteraceae; genus RGIG1959. The sequence goes on from JAFQFZ010000034.1 coordinate 45,994, forward strand.
TCAAGGGCCCGTGCGATCAAAGGCGGTCCGTATAGGGTTCGACATATGTATATATATCTTGACAAATATCGATAATATGGTATTATAGATATACCAATATCGCGTGAGAGCGAAAGGAGAAATGTATCATGTTCTGTGCTTCTTGTGGTAACCAAATCCCCGACGGCTCTGCCAACTGCCCCTTCTGCGGTGCACAGCAGGCCCCCGCACAACCCACTTATCAGCAACCCGTCTATCAACAACCGACCTATCAGCAACCGCCCGCCTATCAGCAGGCGAAGATCCCCGGCCGCGGCTTCGGCATCGCCGGTATGGTGTGCGGCATCATCGGTTTGATCCTGTCGTTCTTCTGCATGATCGGCGTCGGCGCGATCATGAGTACCTACGGTCGTTATCTGGACACCAGCGGTCTGTTCGGCGAAGTGTTCGCTTATGCGATCCTGTCGATCCTCGCGCTGGTCTTCGGCGTGGCGGCTCGCAACAAGGGCTATCGCACGGGCGTGGCCATGGCGGGCATCGTGCTCGGCGTGATCGGTCTGGCGCTCAGCCTCATCAGCGTCTTCATGCTGATCGTCTGATTTCTTCAAAAGCCATCAAAAAAGGACGCGCTCCCGGAGGAGCGCGCCCTTTTTCTTTTTGTATCTTTAGATAGAAATAACCCCCGGTTCTACCGGGGGATAAAGAAAGCTTTAGCGAGAAAAGCCTTCCCCTTGAGGGGAAGGTGGCATTTGCGAAGCAAATGACGGATGAGGTGTAGCCGCCGAAGGCGGCGCGGGTGTTTGCGGGGTTTCATAACGGACGCTGACGCGTCGGGCACCTCATCAGTCTCGCCTGCGGCTCGACAGCTTCCCCTCAAGGGGAAGCC
>JAFQFZ010000035.1 GCA_017398425.1 Clostridia bacterium
CCAGCTTGGAAGGCTGGGGTTCTACCATTGAACTACACCCGCGTATGTAAAGATTCCGTCACAGCGAGGATTATGATACCACACCGTTGCCCACTTGTCAAGAGAATTTTCACGCTTTTTCTATTTTCTTACGCATCGGTTTGTTTGATGGTGACGATGCCGAGATCGTCGTCCGTGTAATAGGAAAACGAGGTCCATGCTCCTTCTTCCAAAAAGTCAAACTCCGCAAAAAACGACTCGCCTTCGATGTAGCTCACCGCCTCATCAAAGACGTCCTCGGAAAAGCGGAATTCGAGCCACGCCTTCCCCTCTTCCAGTTGGCGACGGAGCGATGCCGCGAGAGTCGTTTGCCAGTTGCCGTCGATAAAATCGCCCTCACGCACAAAATAATTGTCCTCTACATACACCGCCGATCGATGGAGCGGTGTCGCCTCAGGCAAGGTGCGGGTGCGGATCAAGTCCTCGTACGTCACGTTGAACACCCGATGCGACACAATGTCGTCGTCAAAGTCGTTCCACGTGGGATCGAGAAAATAGGGTTTGTCTTCGAGCCACACGAGATTCCATACATGATCGTCGTTATACACGAGCATATTGTCGATCTCGGCGCGCGCAAGCAACCATTGCATGGCGCGGGCGTAGCCGCCGCAGATCGCCTCGCCTTCGCACAACGCGGCGTAGGGACTGCTCATGCGCCAATGCAGGTCACTCAAAGCCTCGCTCTCGGCGGCTTCATAGCTGTAACGGCAACGCGTAAGAAGCGCATCGTGGAGGTTGCGCTCCGTTTCATACGGGTCGTCGGTGCGGCAGTCGGACAGCAACGACGCAATGGTTTCCTCCAATTCGATCGCCGCGGAACGGCGTTCCTCCGCCGAGAGGATGTAGCGAAATTCCACGGACAGTCCGTCACCATAGCGCTTATAGGTGAAGTTGGCGCTGATGAAAAACAGCTCGGGGTGGTCGTTGCAGATGGCGGTGAGCAACCGCTCGACCGATTCGTCGGTATGCTCATAACCATATACACGCGCCGTCATGCCCCACGCTTGATCATCAAGCAACGTCTCACGGTGTGCATTGGTCAAAATCTGCTTCAGGATCGCGTTGTACTGCACGCGAAGCGGCTCTTCCAGCTGTTCAAACCAGTAGCCGTTTTCAAGCACCGTGATCGCAAGCTCCTGAAGCGGAACCTCCACCATATAGGGCGCGGCGGTCGTCTCGGTGACCGTATCCGAAGAAGAGGTATCGGGTTGCTGTTGTTCAAACACCTTAACGCCGATCGACGCAATGAGACCGCCGGTGATTGCCAGCATCAGCACGATCGTCACCGCAAACAGCGCGCGTTTGAACACAAGATCCTCTCCCTTCGTTCTTTTTTATTCCTCACCGAGAGCGCGAAGACGCGCTTCGAAGTCTTTCGGAGACAGCGTCTCCACCCGATCGATCAACGTGACGCCCATCTGTGCGGCACGTTCTTTAAAGTCGGCGTACGCCATCGGGTTACGCTCCACAAAGGTAGCGACCAGGGCTTTTTTCGCGCGATCGCCGCCGAAACGCTGTGCCACGGCAGACAGCTTATACAGTTCTTTGTCGTCAATGTCGCCGTTTTTGCAGGAGATAAACACCGGGGTCACGCCGCACATAAGCATCACATCGATCTCATTGTGGGTGTTGTTCGGTTGTCCGAACACACCGTCCCAGTCCATATATACGCCGCATTTGGCATCGCAGAACAGTCGGCGTCCGTCCGCATCACAGAGGCCGGCGGCGGTGAAGAGCGTGTACAATTCGAGCAGGTTGCCTTCTTTTGCCATCACATGGCGCACCAACGGCGACGCATACGAAAACGAGAGCGCACCATCCACCTGCACGACGCCCTCACGTTCGAGTTCATCCAGCACTCGCCCGACCAAGGTCGCTTTCTCTGCGAACCGCGCCATGCGCGATTCCGCCGCGCCGCGGTCAACCGTCACGCGCAACGCACGAGGATCGAAGGCGGCGTATTTGAGCATGGAACACATAGAACCGATGGCTTTGTTCCAACGATTGGGATCCCGGGCGCACACACGCCACATCGTAAGAAGCGTTTGCAGTGCGTCGTCCGAATAGGTCCACGCGGTGAGCGGATCGCCGTCTGCCGAACTGCCCACAGCCCCGCCGAACAACGACACAAGCTGTGCGATGGAAAGGCAAAGCGGCGCTTTCAGCGGCAGCGTCTTTCCGTCGGGAACAGAACGGCACACGCCGTTCTTTAAATCAAAACGGTGCAACCGCACCGCAGGATTTGTTGCGTGCACGGATCCCGCCGCGGCGAGAAGCGTTTCATCGCCGCCCGTCAGATCGAAGCACACATCCTCGTACTGCGCACAAACGGTCGTCAACGTTTCGCTGATGCCTTCAAAATCCCAAAGATCGATCGTGCGAAACACCAACTCCGTCTTACCGCCGAGTGCGGCGTTCAACCGCTCACAACACGCGCGGTGACGTGTCACCCACTCCGATCGACCGAGAAAGATCACGCGCTCAGGTTCGAGCGACACCAAGCTCGCCACATTTTCAACGGGATCGTCGGACAAAAATTCCACCACCGTCATCGCACGGCACCTCCCCTGCTTTTTAAATCCAACGGCACATACTCAAAACAAAGACCCACAAAAACATGGTCACCATGCTCAGCGCCGACGTGGTCACCACGCCTTGCGCCGCCAGATGACTGTCGGCATCCATCTCCTGCGCCATCGAGAAGGAGGACACCGCCATCGGCGCGCCGAAGCCCGCCAGCACACAAGCGAGCGACTCGCCGCGAAACCCGCACAGCACCGCCGCCGACAACGCAAGCATCGGAGCAAACACCAGTTTCACCAGATTCATCGCCGTCAGTTCACGCGCATACCCTTTGAGTCCCGAAAAGGTGAACCCGGCACCGAGCACCACCATCGCAAGCGGCGACGCGACGTCACTGAGTCCCGACACCGCTTCCTCCACCACGGAGGGCAAGCGGATACCGCACGCCAAAAACAAACCGCCGACCGCACACGCCACGATCAAGGGGTTGGTGAGAATGCCTTTGACGAGACGACCGACCTTCACCTTGCCGCCGCGAAACCGCTCCAGCACAACGACGGCCAACACGTTAAACAGCGGCACAAGCACGGCAATGACCATCGCGACGCGACCGTCGGTCTTGCCTCTGCACACATAGTCGACGATCGGAATGCCGAGAATGGCAAAGTTGGAACGGAAGAACGCCTGCGCCATCACGCCACGGCGACGGTGGTCTTTGGTCAGCACGTGCACCGCCGCATAGCCGATCACAAACAGCACCAACACCGCCGCCACACAAAAGCCGATCAGTTTGCCGTCCATCACCGACTGCACATCGGACGAATAGAGATTATAGAACAACAAAATCGGCAAAAACACGCGAAAGATCAATTTATTCAAAGCGGCAAACACCGATTCTTCCACCAAACGGATCTTCTTGATGCCGTAGCCGAGCGACAACAACAAAAAGATCGGCGCAATCGCCGAGAAGGACACCTGCAAACTTTCAAGCATACAGCATCCCTCCTTACACAAGTATAGATCCAGTATAGCACAAGAAAAAGCCGTCTGCAATCCATTTGTTTTGCAGCAAATATTTATGATAAAATATGATGTAGTGAAACTTTTTTGAGACTTTGCCCGTCTTGGATATAGAACGGAAGTGAGAAAGATGACCGATACAGAGCAAAGCGCAACATGGTGTCTGGCGATGCAAAACGGAGACTCCTCGGCTTTTGAAGCGATTGTGAGACACTATACATCCTATGTTATGACGATCATCCGTCAGGTGACCGTACCGCCGCTATGTGAGGCGGATGTGGAAGAACTGACGACCGATACATTTGTACTGCTTTGGAAACATGCCAAAGCCGTCCGCGATCCATCCGCACTGAAAAGCTATCTGGCACAAATTGCCCGTCGTGCAGCGGTGGATCGGTTGCGACAGCGCAAGGAAACCATTCCGCTTGAGGAAGATACCCTTGTCAGTACGGAGCGGACACCCGAAACGATGTCTTCGCTTCGCGAACAAATGCAGATCATTGCCGAAGCACTTGATGCCATGGAACCGGTGCGCCGTTCGTGTATGATAAGGCGATATTACTACGGCGAGCCATTACACTCAATTGCCAAGCGGTTGTCGTTGCCGCTCTCTACGGTCAAGTCGCATATCTATCGCGGACGCAAACAGTTGATCGCCGCTTTGAAGGATTGGGGGTATTCTTATGAAGACGACAAGTTTTCAGGAATTGTTTGACGATTTGCCCTTGTCGCTTATTAAACATGACGCACCGATGGAACAACCGGTTTCGGACGATGTACAGGAACGGATATGGCAACAGGTGAAAACCGCGTGTTCTATAGAGCAAAAGGACAACGTGCGAACCGTGCGCAGTTGGCGCAAGGCGTGGGTTTTCCCCGTCGCGGCCATTCTTCTGTTGGTGGCAACGCTGTCGTGCCTTGCATTCACGACGCACTGGTTTGAACCGCAATTCTGGTTCTCGCACAATGTCAATAAGGACGGACTTGTGTCGGAATATGACGGTATGGTATCGGTAGGAACAAGCACGGTTGCAGGGAACTTGTCTGTCACACTCGACGGCTTTGTACTGGATGCCGATAAGGACACACTTGCTATGAGCGTGTCTGTGGAGAGCACGGACAACACTCCTCTTGTTGAATTGACAGCCGAGCGAGTGAGCTGGATCCGGCAAATGAGTTTTCGCAAGGTTACACTCTATCGAGGCGGTGTGCCGATTGTGCTGGAACGCAATAAAGTGGGTGAAGGGTTCGCATCGGGCGGTGTTGGTATGATTGCACGTACCGACGATGTCCGTGATCCAACCAAAGCGACATTCCAGATCACCTATGACAGCATGGGATCGGACAAAGATCTGACAGGCGAATCGTTCGTGTTGGAGCTACAAGACCTGACAGATGTTGTCGAGATGCGTGAGGATATCGGGTTTCAATTTGCATCGCTTGGTGCTCTGCAAAACGCACTCGGTGAAACCGATGTCGATCGGCTGGTGTTCAGCAAAGAAACCGACGACGGCAAACGGTACTACTTGACCGAGGGCGCAACATCGGTACCGTTTTGCACATTGCTCAAACCTGTACACATCGACGGCATTGCACCTTATTACGACAGCGAGTATGACGAGGAATATTTGTATATTTCATATTGTGCCGATGAGTTTGATGAAAATACGGTCAACATTTTGGATGATCTGACGCTTGTAGATATGCGCAAGGATCGTGCGATAGGTGGTACAATCACCCATCAAACCCAAAATCGCGTGACCGTATGCTACCGCGATATCACTTTGGATGATCTGCCGCATTTGTTTATGATGAGATATAAGGGCTATGAAACCGTGGTACGCGCACAAGGCACATGGACAATGGAATTTGAGGTGGGTGAAACCGACGGTCTTGTGCAGCACACATTGCCGATGGATGAAGCCTTCACCTACGGTGCCTATACCCTGCACGCAACATCGATCACACTGAGCGATAATAACCTCTTTATCGAAGGCGATGTCACGATGGATGAGGATGCAGAGGGAAACAACATTCTTTGTGATTATCACAGTGCTGTGACATTATCAGACGGCACACAACTGTCGCCGATCTTGTGGCAAGGCGGCTTTAACGATGATCTGTCAGACGGGGAGTTTTGGTTCGGAGGCGATCTTGTGCGTTTTATTGACCACACACAGGTATCGTCTGTTACGCTGTTCGGCAAGACCGCTACGCTGCAGTGGGAATGATGCGAGAGGTTCGAAATGAAACTGAAACACATACTTTCTATAGGGATTGTTGTCTTGTTTATGACCGTTACGGTACTCTTTGTATGGCCCTATCTGCCTCATTCTATCGATACCCCGATGATGCCTACTGACACAAATGCAGAAGATACCAAAAAGCCAACACACGTCAAGCAAGATGAACTGTATTTCCAAACATCCCCCTCAGAGTGGTTTTCTGTGGGTGAGGATGTGAATTGGAATGATCAACTGATTTTTCGGGCGGAAAATGTCAGCGTGTCCGAAACATTACCCGAAGATGTTGACGAGATGACAGAGTGGTACATTTACGGCTTTGATCATTATCAACAACTTGTTGACGGCAATCCGAACAAAGTGTTTATCGATATGACCATACAAGCCACCTGTATCGGTTTACCGTCAGGTTCTGCCTATGGGATGACAATTGACGAACCGTATTGCTCGGTTACAACGGGTCAAGCCGCGGTTACCTATTATGACGAAGCAACAGGACGGCTGATCGATGCCATGGGAGACGGCATTGGCGAAGATGTTGCAACACAGGATCTTTCGGGCAATGCCGATCGGAGTGTCGGGTTGACTATTACCAATTATCTGTCGGCGAAACGGCTTGTTTTCGTGTATTGCATATCATCTCCAAAGAGATGTGGAATGAAAAAACGGTACTGCTGACACCGCAATGCGGACGGTACAATACCGATCTGATGACGCAGATGCGTTATGGTCAGCCGCATATTCTGTTGAACGGAAAGGATGTGTCGGAATGAAACCGCATATTTTGAAAACAGAAATACGCAGAGTTTTCAGCGGCGGCGGTATGAAAACGGCGATTCTTGTCGGCGTTGTCATCGTTGTATTGGAATTTGTGATGGTCACGTGGCCTGCCGCAACATTTGATCCATATACGCAATATCCCGACGGCGACTGGGGTGTTCCGTATCAGCTGTGGATAAGCTGGCTCGGGGGTGACAGTCCGATCAGCCTTCCTGCATACTTATATCGGTTGTTGCTCCCTGTGTTGGCAGCGTTGCCGTTTTCGACTTCCTATGCCACAGATGTCAGCAGCGGGTATATCCGACAAATCGCCATCCGCGCGGACAAGCGTCGGTATTTGCTTTCGAAGATGTTCGGCGTATGGTTCGGAGGCGGTTTAGCGGCGGTGTTACCGCTCGTCATCAGCTTCTTAGCGGCCATGACGGTGTTGCCGATGAGAGGTCCGCATCGTATGGTCAATACCATTGTGGGAAGCAACCAGATATTCGGTGAGTTGTACGCCGATACACCGCTTTTGTATTTGTTTTTGTTTTCGCTGATGATCTTTGCATTTTGCGGTGCAATGGCACTGATCGGACTTTTTATTTCGTTGTATGTTCAGCAACCTTTTTTGGTGCTGATCACACCGTTTACACTCTATCTCGGTGCGGATATTGTCGCCCGTCGCCTTGATCCCATCCATGCGGATAGCTTTTTGCCGATGCAGTTTCTTCATCCCAATCAATGGATGGTCGGCCGACCCGATATTGTGTTTGGGGAGATGTTCTTACTGATTCTCATTTTCGGCGGTGGCTTTTACCTGATCGCGTCAAGGCGTGATACGATTTAAAACGGGGTTTTATTATGAAACAGATTGGTAAGGCGATTGCTTTTGACATACGGTTCGGCATTCTCAGCAAATGGCTGTTATTTTTGCCTGCCCTTTTGTGGGGACTGTTTATGGCGCTGTGTGTTGACACCTCCTGCATGGCAGGCAAGGAGATGGGTGTGTTAAGTCCGTCAGAGGGTTTCACGCTCGGAGATGTGGCGCTGTATGCGTTTCATGGCGGAGCACTGTATTTGATGTTACCCGCCATCGGCATCTGGCAGATTCCTGTCCGATGGTTATTGTGGCACGTATATATCGCGCTGATCGTCTCGTTGTACCCCTTTAAAAACCTGTGCGGCATCGGACAGCAAATGCTCATTCGCTTTCGGCACAGGACGCATTGGTGGATCGGAAAATGTGTGTGGTGCGTCGTAAGTGTGGTATTGGCATACGCGGCAATGTTTCTTGGAATGTTTCTGTACACCGCCGTTCGCGGACAACTGTTGCCGACCTTTTCGTTTTGGATGGCGGATGTGATCGCTTGCCCGATCTTACCGACGCACGCTGACATATCCGTCGCAACGTTTTCTTGCTTGCTGTTGCTGACAACCCTTTCGTCGATAGCGCTGTGTCAATGGCAAACAGCACTGATGCTGTGGCTTCATCCGTTTGGTGCATTTTTCGTTGTCGTTGTGTTGTTGACGGTAACATCCTTTTTTGATATGCCGTTTATGGCACCAAAATACACCATCTGGATTGATAGTGTATTTCTCGGGATAGGCACGGCAGAACCCGCTATCGGTGCGATCGTGTGTACGTGTACATTTGTGAGTGCGGTGCTTCTCGGCGGTTTACTGTTTTCGAAGTTTGACATTATCAATGTTCAGGAATAGGCGGTGACGGATATGACGATACAGTTACATCAGGTGAGCAAAACCATCGGCAAGGCGATGATACTCGATTCCATCAGTATGGATCTTCACGGCGGCACAGTGTATGGCTTTTCGGGCAAAAACGGCTGTGGCAAAACAATGTTGATGCGATGTATCAGCGGACTGATGAAGCCGACGAGCGGAACGGTGACGCTGAACAGTAAACAGCTGTGGAAAGGCATCTCGTTTCCCGAAAGCATCGGTATGTTGCTGGAAACCCCTGCGTTTCTCCCCAGATTGACCGGCTTTGAGAATTTAAAACTGCTGGCAGATATCCGCGGGGTGATCTCCTGTGACGATATCCGAGACACGCTCAGAGAAGTAGGACTTGATCCGAACGACAAACGGAAATACCGCAAATATTCGCTCGGTATGAAACAGCGCCTCGGCATTGCGGCGGCGTTGATGGAATCGCCGGAGCTTGTCATTCTTGACGAACCGATCAATGCACTGGATGCTTCAGGCGTTGAGGAGATTCGCCGCTTGATCATACGCCAAAAGAAACGGGGATCGCTGATCATTGTCGCTTGTCACGATAAAGAAGAATTACACCTGCTGGCAGATGAGGTGTTTCATCTGGAAAGCGGAAGGTTAGTCGGGCATTCGGTTGTGCAAAAGGAGTGTACGGAATATGAAGACGAGGAATAAGCG
>JAFQFZ010000036.1 GCA_017398425.1 Clostridia bacterium
CGGCGCGGGTGTTTGCGGGGTTTCATAACGGACGCTGACGCGTCGGGCACCTCATCAGTCTCGCCTGCGGCTCGACAGCTTCCCCTCAAGGGGAAGCCTTGTTCGCCTGTTTACAGGTTGCAGTGCAACACATGCGGTTGGCAAACCGTTCAATGCGCTTACAAGCGCGGCCTGTAACGGCCCCTTATAGGGGCAGTGCAAACCACCACTTCAGTGGCGGTTTTATTATTCTAAAAATTATGAAAAAAACACGAAATACAATAGAAATATTAATTATTATTATTGTTGACTCTGGGTAGAATCTCTGATATATTGAATATAGAGAGGAGTTGATCCATTATGAAAAAACAGCTATGCTTCTTCTTGTCGTTTGCCGTGACATTGGTGTTGCTTTTTGTGCCGATGTTGAGTACGGCGTCTGACTATGTGACATCGACACAGGATCCTCGCTATCGGTACGCAATCCAAAGCGATGGCACGATCCATATTGTGGATGTCAAATTGGACGATTCCGTCACCAGATGGATCGTTCCCGAAACTCTGGATGGGTATACGGTGTCAAGCGCCTCGTACTATTCCGGTCATAATGTGAGAGAAATTGTGTTGCCGTCGAGCATCAAAACCTTACGTGCTCGCATATATGAAGTGAGTCCGCTGAAGTATATCTATCTTTCGGAGGGACTTCAAACCATTGAGTATCGGGTGAATGACACTACGGACTACATTGTTATCCCTTCGAGTGTGACTTTCATTGCGGAAAAAGCATTTGGTTGGGTTGGAGCTACACCGTTACCCGGACATACGTCGGTGCCGGGGCACATTGTGCCGATGGACGGCTTTACGGTGTATTCCTTTGGAAACGAAGTGGCGCGTGCCTATGCCGAAACAGACGGACACGACTATGTGGATTTGAATGGGTTTGACCGCGGTGATCTGGATATCAACGGCACGGTCAATATGATGGATGCCCTCACACTTTATGCGATTTCGTCCGGGGAGGATTTCGGTACACCTCTGGAACGTGCGATGGCTGACAGCACCAAAGACGGTGTGATCGACACCATGGATTCGCTTTTGACATATCGCGTAGTATCCGGATAAATAGTTTGTAAAAGAAAACCGCCGTGTGGTTCATGATGAACTGCACGGCGGTTCTTTGTTTATCGTTATTTCTTCTCGTCCTGCGCGGCGGAGAGGAGCTTTGTAATGGTTTCTTGGAAACTGCTGATGTCGGTGAACTGACGATAGACCGACGCAAAGCGGACATAGGCGATCGCGTCGATGTCCTTGAGCGCCTCCATGGCGTATTCGCCGATCTGCTGTGCAGTGACCTCGCGGTCGAGGGAATTCTGAATGCGGGTCTCGATGTCGTCGACCACCTTTTCGAGCGCTTCAAACGACACGGGGCGCTTCTCGCACGCGCGCAAAAGACCGTTGAACAGCTTTTGACGATCGAACACCTCGCGCGACTTGTCGCGTTTCACCACGACGATCGGCAGGCTTTCGATGATCTCATAGGTCGTGAAGCGCTTGCCGCATTGCAAGCACTCGCGACGACGACGAATACGGGCGTTCTCGTCGGTGGGGCGAGAATCGATGACCTTGCTTTCAATGTATCCGCAAAACGGGCATTTCATAAAACCGTCAACTCCTTTTGTGCGGTGTAACCAATGCTTAGAATAGCATATCTTGTCACAAATCGCAAGCAATATGACAGAAATGTCACCATATCTTGTGTTATGCCGACACGATCGCCTGTCGAAGCATCGCGACTCCTGCCGCAAGCTCGTCGATTTTGTCGAAGTTGTGACGGTACAGTTCAATGATCATCGCCCCGTCAAACCCCACCGCGCGCAACGCGCGAATCACGGCTTCGAAATCCACGTTGCCGACACCCGGCATCAGGCAATCGCGGTCGACGGTCGCGTCGCTGACGTGGACGTGACGGATCGCATCGCCCATCGCGTCGATCATGTCGAGCATATCGATGCCACTGCGGCGGCATTGCTTGAGATCGAGCGTGAACTGTGCCTTGTCTCCGAGCAAGCGCCGCATCGCACGGATGTAGTCGGGGTTCCCCGCGCGAAACCGCACCACGTTTTCCTGCAACAGCGTCACACCGAACGTGCGCGAGAGATCGTAGAGCTTCTCAAACCGCCCGACGGACTCTTCCGTCGAGAGATGCCCCGGGTCGCGGTCGCCGTGCAAAATGACGTAGGAAGCGCCCACCGTCGCCGCGGTCTCAAAAATCGGTTTAAAGACCTCCAGCCCGTCGAGAAACCGCCGCTCATACTGCGAAAACAGCAGGTACGGTTCAAAACAAGAGGTGTACGAATGCAGAGAGCGGATGGCAACGCCCGCCTCGTCGGCACGCGCCTTCATCAAGGCGGCAAACGACGGCGTGACTTCCGAAACGGTGTTGACAAACACCTCCGTCACCTCAGCACCCAGTCCTTTGAGGGACGACAGCGCCTCCTCGATGGGGAGGGGATATAGATTGGCGGTCGAGATACCGATCTGCATAGAAAAAACGCTCCTTCTTTGCGGCGATACCTCAGTATACCACAAAAAAGGAGCGTTGGGCAATCTTTTTTATTCGATGGTAAAATCCACCTGCAGAATGAGTTGCAGGGAATTGCCGGCGTCGTCGGCGCGCACAGAAGCATTCGAACGGAAGCAATAGCGTCCCTTGCGCGACAGATCAAACAGACCGTGTTTGTCGGGGGTGTAGGTTTTTTGCGCCGTACCGCGGATGGGGATCGAATAGGCAGGCATGATCCACGCGGCGTCGGGATCGGTAAGACAGCTTGTCAACGAGCTGTCCTCATTGTAATACAGAATGTCGTACGGTTCACCGAACCACGCCTCCGTATCGGTATCGTTGTGCCATGTGATGTCGAGGACATGGTGCCCGTCCTCGACCGCCTGACGGTCGACCGTCAGGTAAAATCCCTTGTCGGTTTCGGTGTTACCGTCGATCGCCACGGGGATCACCCTACCGTCCTCGGTGATCAAAAACCGCAACGTAAAGAAAGCCCCTAAGCGGTGTTCGCCTGCGAAGTATTGAGTGCGAAACCACAGCTCCTCATTGATCGGCAGATCGTAAGCGGACAGATCATAGGAGATCTCTTTGGTTTGCGACGGTTCGATGTCGTAGGTTATCAACGTGAAATCCGCGTCCCCGCCGTAGTGCATCGCGTCGTAGCAGGAGACAAGACCGTCATCCCCAAGTCGCAGAATATCAAAGTTGCTGGTGGTTTGCAAGGGGAACTCCTGATGGTTGTGCCATGTGAGGGTCAAGGTCGGGCGTTCGGCAGACAAATCATAGCTGTGAATGACCGCAAATACGCCGGGGGTTTGAGCCGGTTCGTCGGCATCGAGCAGATGCTCGTCGTTCGGCGTGTCGGTCGCGGCACAGCCGCCAAGAAGCAACACCGCGGCAAGAAGTAACGCTAGCAGACGTTTCATGCGAGATCCCTCCTTATTTTTGTGTGAAGGCGCGGTCGAGCGCGGTCATCAGCTCCGTCATCGCCTCCTCCGACAGAGGATACAGGCGGCCTTCGTTTTGGTTTTTCAGCAGGCGGTCGGACAGCACCCACGTTTGCGCGGTGCCGTCTTCAAATCGAACGGTCAGTTCGGCGCGCACGGCAGTCGCCGTCGTGGTGACGTCGATGGGCGCAGAGGCATCCTCGTCCGTTTCGGGCGCCGATTCCGGCTCCTCGACGGGGAGGTCTGTCGCCGAAAGGAGCGCGTTCCATGCGGGTTTGCAGTCGTCCCCCTCCAGTACGGCACGCACGCCGTCCACGGTATATTCCATCTGCGCCACCGTGTGCTCTTTGCCGAGCATCGAAAAATCCAGCTCCGATTCGATCTCATGCATCGAGACATTGTTGCGGTAGCCGCCGTCGGTCGCGTTGCCGTTTGTGCCGTATGCGAGGTTCTCGGCGATCGTCGGGGTTTTCGGCGGCATCGCCGCGTAACCGATACCGACCACGAGCGCTACGGCGGTCAACGAGCCGAGGAGTGCATAGTGTTTGCGCCGTTTTCGGATGCGCGCGCGACTGCGCCGCATCACTTCGGCGGTACGTTCTTCCATCGTTTTCATAGGTGGCTCACGCCCTCCTTTTCGAGAATGGTGCGAAGCTCGCGTTTGGCACGCGTCAGAAGATTGTCGATCTGCTTGCGGTTCTTTTTCATCGCTTTGGCGGCATCCTCATACGACAGCCCCTCAAAATACACCAGATGCACCGCCTCCTGCATCGCAAGCGGCAGGGAGGATAAGGCACGGTGCAGGGCGCGGTGCTGTTCGCGTTGCAACACCGTGTCCTCCAGACGGCGGCGATCCTCCGCATCCTCCTCCGGCTCTGTAAAAACGATGAGTTTGTTTCGCTTGAGATGGTTGAGCGCGCGACTGCGTGCACAAAGGAAGAGATAGGAGCTGAATGAATATTGGAAGTTGTAGCGATGGCGATGCACGACCAAATCGGCAAACACATCCATCGCAATGTCCTCCGCCGTGTGCAGATCGTGCACGTAGCGGTCGATGAAAAAGAGCACCTTGTCAAACCAAGTCTCCATGATCGCGGCAAAGGCGGTTTCGTCCCCATCAAGGTAGCGGCGGTAGCTACTTGCACCGTTATCCAAGATGATCGCCTCCGATCCGTTTCATCCGTTATACAATCGAGAAGGGAAAACTCCTTATACTTTTTTCAGTATAGCATACCTCTTCGAAAAAACGCAATCTTGACGGCGGTCGGTTTCTTCGCTATACTGAGAGCATCATCAGGGCAACGGAGGGAATGGACGATGGATCTGCAAAACCTGCTCGCTTCCATGACCATGGAGGAAAAGATCGGACAGCTCACACAGTGTACGGCGGAGCTGTTTTTGAACACTGCCGCCGACGCGACCGGTCCGCGCGAAGCGATCGGATTGCCCGAAGACATGCTCGACCACATCGGCAGTGTGCTCAATTTTGCAAACGCCGAAGAAATGTGCACCATTCAGCGTGAGCATCTCTCGCGGGATCGTTTGAAGATCCCGATGCTCTTTATGATGGATGTGATCCATGGCTATCGCACGATTTTCCCGATTCCGCTTGCTATGGGTTGCTCGATGGATCCGATGCTGATGGATGTCTGCTCGCAGATGGCGGCAAAGGAAGCGGCGGCCGGCGGTGTGCACGTCACCTTCACCCCGATGGCGGATCAATGCCGCGATGCACGCTGGGGGCGCATCATGGAAACGACAGGGGAAGACCCCCTTCTCAACGAATGGATGGGCAAGGCGCAGGTGTGGGGCTTTCAGGGCACTACGCGCCCGCACACCGATCTGCGCTCCGCGGATACCTTGGCCGCGTGTGTTAAGCATTTTGCCGGGTACGGCGCGGTGGAGGCCGGACGGGATTACAACACCGTCGAGTTATCGGAGCGCACCCTGCGCGAGACGCATTTTCCGGCCTATAAGGCGTGCATTGACGCCGGTGCGAAAATGGTGATGACCTCGTTTTCGGCGGTGGACGGCTTGCCGGCGGTTGCCAATCCGTGGCTGATGAAAACGATTTTGAAAGAGGAAATGGGCTTTGACGGTGTGGTGATCAGCGATTACGATGCCGTTCGCGAGCTGACGGTGCACGGCGTTGCCGCCGATTTGAAAGAAGCGGCCTTGCTGGCGTTTTCCAACGGTTGTGACATCGAAATGTGTTCGGCGGCGTATGCGCGACATCTGGAGGAGCTGGTGCAAAGCGGTGAGCTTTCCGAGCAAGCGATCAATGACGCGGTGATGCGCGTCTTGCGCTTGAAAGAAGAGCTCGGCTTGTTTGATGATCCGTTTCGTGGTGTTGATCCGCAAAACGAGGATGTGGTCTGCCAAGATCCGATGCACCGCGCTTTGGCGCGCGAGGCGGCTCAAAAAAGTGCCGTACTGCTCAAGAACAACGGTGTGTTGCCGTTTTCAAAGGATGCGAAACGCGTGGCGATCATCGGCCCATTTGCCGACGAACATGCGATCCTCGGCTTTTGGGCGTGTCGCGGACGCGAGGAGGAAAGCGTCACCGTCTGTCAGGGTGTGCAAGCATTGTTACCGCATGCGGAGGTGGTCACCGTACGCGGATGCGGCAACACCGTTGGCGACAGCGATCAAAGCGGTTTTGAAGAGGCGGTCAAGGCGGCCGCGGAGGCCGATGCCGTGATCCTTTGTCTGGGTGAGCTGTCCTCCTACAGCGGCGAAGGCAATTCGCGCGTGGATATCACGCTTCCCGGTGTGCAGGAATGCTTGGCGGAGGCGGTGATCAAGGCCAATCCTCAGACGGCGGTGGTGCTGTTCAACGGACGGCCGTTGGCGATTCCGCGGTTGGATGCGATCGCGCCGGCGATTTTGGAGATGTGGTTTCCCGGCAGCGAAGGTGGCCACGCGACGGCAGCGTTGCTGTTTGGGGACGCCAATCCGTCGGGTAAGCTCGCCGTCACGTTCCCACGCTGTGTGGGGCAATGCCCGATGTCGTATCGCTACGCCTCAACGGGAAGGCCGAAAACGATATCGCGCGGCTATCAGCCGTTTCGTTCCAACTATCTCGACGAGGAGATCACACCGCTCTATCCGTTCGGGCATGGTCTGTCCTACAGTCGCTTTGTGTATGAATCCTTGACGCTGGAACATGACACGCTGGAACATGATGGTGATCTCCAAGCCAAGCGGGTACTTCGCAACGACAGCGAACGCGAGGGAA
>JAFQFZ010000037.1 GCA_017398425.1 Clostridia bacterium
GCCCGCCTTCACCGTCGGCACGGCGACCTTTTCTTTTCCGCTGCTGACCGTCAGTACGATCAGCGAACCTTTTTTGACGGTCAAACCGGCTTTGGGCGATTGGTTAAGCACCTCACCCGCTTCGCCGTCGCTGACCTCGTAGCGCACGTTGATGGTGAAATTACGTTGATAGTCTTCGTTATTCTTGATATCCAGTTCGTAATTTTGACCGACAAACGTCGGCACTTCAAATTCGGTCATCGCTTGGTGGGTGTTCGGAGAATCGGCGTTGTTGCCGCCGAACGACCCAAGGAAAACAAACAGCATAACCACCAATGCCACGAGCACCAACGCACCCGCCACACCTGCAAGCACCGGGATCAGCGGAAACGTGTTTTCGGTTTCGCCGTCGGCTTCCTGATCGTGCACCTTGCTTTGGCGCTCGGGACGACGACGCGCCGGGCGCTCCTTTTCCGTTCCGCGGATGGAACGGAACGCTTCTTCGTAATGCATCGTGTTGCTTTCGGTACCGGAGAGATATTGGTATTCAAAGCGGATGCTCGGATTATTCTTAAATTCGTCAATATCGTAGAGCATCTCCGCCGCCGACTGATAGCGCTCGGAAGGCTCCTTTTGCATGGCTTTCAGGGTGATTTCTTCAAGGCCTTCGGGAATATCGGGGTTCAAGACCGTCGGACGCTCCGCCACCGACTGCATCTGCATAATGGCGACCGACACGGCATTATCCGATTCAAACGGCAATTTACCCGTCAGCATTTCATACATCATGACACCGACCGAATAAATGTCCGACTTTTCATCGGTGATCTCAGCGCGCGCCTGCTCAGGACTGATGTAATGCACCGAGCCGATCGCTTTATCGCCGTGTTCACTCGTTTGTCCGACCGACACACGCGAGAAGCGCGCGATACCGAAATCGGTCACCTTGATGGTACCATCCGACAGCAGCATGATATTCTGCGGTTTGACATCCTGATGAACGATACCCTTGTCGTGGGCGTGCTGCAATGCGTGCAGGATCTGTACAATGAAATGCACGACCTCTTTCCATTGCAGTGCTTTTTGCTGTTCGATGTATTCCTTGAGCGTGATGCCGTCGATGTACTCCATCACAATGTATTGCATATTAACACCGAAGCTGACATCGATCACGCGCACGATATTCGGATGAGACAAGATGGCAATTGCCTTCGATTCATTTTTAAAACGACGAGAAAATTCCTCGTTGTTGATGTATTCTTCTTTTAAGATCTTCACCGCAACGATACGGTCATCAATCTCATCATACGCTTTATAGACATACGCCATTCCGCCTACGCCGATGATCTCACGCAATTCATACCGACCATCCAGGCGTTTTCCGACATATTTATCCATACGCTCTTCGCTCCTCACTTCAAACTCGGGATTCGTTCGGTCATCCCGTAACGATCGTCACCGTAATATTATCGCTGCCCCCGGCGCGATTCGCCGCAGCGATCAACCGATCGGGAAGATCGGCCGCCTTCACCGTCGAGGCGATTTGAACCATCTCGGATGCATCTACCAACCCCGACAAACCGTCGGAACAGCAAAGCACCATGGCTCCTTTCGGTAATTGAAATTCCGCAAAATCGCACGCGACCGTATCGGCTACGCCGAGCGCACGTGTGATAAAATTGCGACGGGGATGATTTTTGGCTTCTTCGGGAGTGATTTGACCACGCTCTACCATTTGTTGTACGACCGAATGGTCTTTGGTGATCTGCTCGATCTCCCAATCCGCGGTGATCACGTAGGCTCGGCTGTCACCGATGTGCGCCACAAGCACTTGATCTCCGATCACAATAGTTAGCACCAACGTGGTGCCCATGCCGCGAAGCTCAGGATCCGCCGCCGCTTCATCGTAGATCTCGATGTTGGCCGCTGCGATCGCACTTTCCAGCACGTGTTGCATCGAGGCGATGGTCATGCCCTTGCGGTACGATTCCGTCAAGCGCTTGGTGATCGTGCGGATCGCCATGGTGGACGCAATGTTGCCGCCGCTCGCTCCGCCCATGCCGTCACATACCACGGCATACACCACCGAATCCGATAAATGCCCGCAAACATAGGCATCCTGATTGGTGGAGCGCAAGCGACCGATGTCTGTCCGTCCGATACTTTGCATGTACAATCGCCTCCTTTCTTGCAACATAAGTGTATTGTATCATAGTTTTTTGAAAATGTCACTTGGAATTTTGCTGTTCTTTTCGGCGGAGCTGTCCGCAGCTGGCGTTGATATCCGCTCCGAGCGTCCGCCGCACCGTGGCCGGGATACCCGCACGCTCCAAAATGCGCACAAACGCCTCCAATCGTTCACCACAACTGCGGCGATACGGCGTGCCGTCCACCGGATTAACGGGGATCAAATTGACGTGGCAGAGCATTCCTTTCAGCTTTTGCGCCAACTCTTTGGCGCACGCATCGGTATCCGTGACTCCTGCGACCATCGCGTATTCAAACGAAATGCGGCGCCCCGTGTGAGAGGCATAACGGCGGCAGGAAGCAAGCAGCTCGTCCACCGACCACTTGCGTGCGATCGGCATCAGCTGACGACGAAGCGCATCGTTCGGTGCGTGAAGCGACACAGACAACGTCAACTGCCAATTCCGCTCACGCAGTTCGTCGATGCGGTCCACAAGCCCGCAAGTTGACAGCGAGATGTGGCGCATGCCGATCTGCACGCCGCCCGGTTCATTGACCATCTCCAAGAAGCGCATGACCTCATCGTAGTTATCCAGCGGCTCGCCCATACCCATCAGCACAATGGAGGATACGCGCACGCCGTGATCTTGCTCGGCGGCTTCAATCTGTGCCAAAATCTCCGAAGCCAGCATATTACGCACCAAGCCGCCTTTTCCGGTCGCACAGAACGTACATCCCATTCGGCAACCGACCTGTGTCGAAAGGCACTGCGACCAGCCGTGATGATACTTCATCAAAACGGATTCCACCGTCTCGCCATCCGACAGCGAAAACAAATATTTGACCGTCCCATCGATCGCCGAAACCAGCTTGCGCTCGATGGCCACGTGCGGGATCGTATACTGCTCTTTCAATTGTTCACGCAATGCCACAGGCAAATTGCCCATGTCGTCAAACGATGTCACACCGCGATCCAGCCACGAACGGATCTGCTTGGCACGAAACGCAGGGATACCTTGCTCTTTAAGTTGCGCGGCGAGTTCTTCGGTTGGCAACGATTTGATATCGATAAACGCGCTCATGTCACCCCTCTTTTCTAAACGACGCCACATAAAATCCGTCCGTTTGATGGAGATGCGGCATCAGCGTCAGCTCATGCGTCTGCGACGCATGAGCGATCGACAGCGGACGCGGTAAAAAAGACGGGTGCGCATTCAAAAAGCGAGCCGTCACCTCTTCGTTTTCTTCAGGACGCAAGGTGCAGGTGGAATACTGCAACACGCCGCCCGCTTTTACGGCTTTGGCCGCCTCGCACAAGATGGTATACTGTAACGCCGGCAGCTCGGCAAACGACATCAACGATTTATAGCGGATCTCGGGACGACGGCGAATCACACCGAAACCGGAACACGGCACATCGCATATCACGCGATCGAAGCGTCCCTCCCATTCGACGGGAAGCGGGCTCGATGCATCGCGGCACACCGTCTGCATACAATCGATGCCGTAGCGTTTGGCACGTGCGGCCATCGTTTTGACCTTTTCATCATACAGATCACACGACACAATACGCCCTTGTCCCTCCATATGCATCGCTGCTGTGAACGATTTGCCGCCGGGTGCCGCGCACATATCCAACACCTCTTCATGCGGTTGTGGTGCAAGTGCCTGCAACGCCCATTGTGATGCGGCATCCTGCACATAGTAGTGATCGCTCAGCGCGGGGATCGCACGCAATGCCGCCGCATCCTCCACGATCAGCGCCGCAGGCAGTCCGTCAATCGGACAAAACGCGATTGAAGCACCTTTCAGTTGTTCACAAAACGATTCGACTGTGGTTTTCAGCGTGTTGACACGCACCACCGTCGGAGCATCCTCATCGGAGGCTTTCGCCAGGGCAACCGCCGTCTCCCGCCCATAAGCACGATCCCACGCCTGCAACAACGCAAGAGGAATCGAGTAGCGAAGACTGTGTCCTTTGAGGTCTTGCGGCAGGGATGCGAGCAAACGAGGTGCCGCCTCGCTCACCGCACGCAACAAACCGTTGACGTATCCGGCGGCATACGGTTGTTTCATGACCTTGACCTGCTTGACCGCTTCGTTCACAGCGGCCGATGCCGGGATTTTATCCAGATACACGATTTGATACACCGCGACGCGCAACACCGCACGTACCGTCGGATGACATTTTTTAATCGGCTGACGGCTGTTTTTTTCAAGCAACCAATCGATCGTCAGCATCCGTTCCATCACACCGTACACGAGTTGTGTCGTGAACGCCGCTTCTGCGGCAGGAAGCGCCGCCGATTGCAGCAAGGCATCAAGCATCACGTTGGAATAGGTTTGTTCGCGCTCCCATCGCACCAAGGCGGTCACAGCCAAGTCTCTGGCGTTGCTTGCCACGAACATTCCCTCCTTACGATTTAATCAAACAGCGGTTCCCCGAGCGTCACCGCGTGACCGCGAAGAAAATCCGCGGCCTTCATACGTTGTTTACCTTCATATTGCACTTCCAGCAAGCGAAGCGATTTCCCGTCACCGCAGGCAACCGACAGCGGATCGAGCGCGCACACCGTTCCCGGTGCGGCATCGGTTTCGCCGCCGATTTCGGATTTGTGTACCTTCATGGATTTGCCGTGCAAACGGCACGAAGCACTCGGCCACGGATTCAATCCGCGCACCTGATTGTGAAGTTCCCATGCCGTTTTCCCAAAATCCATAGGAGACAACGACTTATCCAGCATCGGAGCATAAAAGCTCTCCTCCGGTTGCTTTGTGGGCTCCAGCGTTCCCGCTTCAAGACGCACGAGCGTCTCGCTGAGCAACGCTGCACCATCCACACTCAGAAGATCGTGCAACTCTCCTGCCGTCATGTCCTGCGGCACTTCACGCGACGAACGCAACAACATATCGCCCGTATCGAGACCGACGTCCATCTGCATGGTAGTTACACCTGCCTCCCGTTCGCCGCGAAGCACCGCCCATTGAATCGGAGCGGCACCGCGGTATTCGGGCAACAACGATGCATGCACGTTGATGCAACCGTATTTCGGAAGTTCCAACACCGCTTTCGGAAGGATCTTGCCGTAAGCCGCCACCACGATCAGATCGGGGGCGTGAGCTTTGAGTGTGTCGAGCGCTTCATCCGTTTTCATGGAGGTCGGTTGATACACGGGGATCCCGTGTTTCAGCGCACAGTCCTTAACGGGAGGCGGTGTCAATACTTGCTTGCGACCGACCGGTTTATCGGGTTGTGTCACACATAAGGTCACCTCATATCCGTCGGCGATCAGCCGCTCCAGCGACGGCACCGCAAACGCAGGTGTTCCCATATACACTATACGCATAAGCGCATCCTCGTTTCTTTTTGAACTCTGTTTTACGCCAGCTCCGACGGGTCAAGCATACGAATCGCACGCTTTTTAAACAACACACCGTCCAAGTGGTCGGATTCATGGCAAATGCAACGGGCTTTGAGATCTTCACCCGTGACATAGAACCACGTACCGTAGCGATCCTGCGCCTTCATGCGCACCTTTTGCGGACGCGACGTGATGCCGTATTCACCGGGGCAGGACAAACAGCCTTCCACCTCACGCTGCTCACCCTCAGCCAGCACGATCTCCGGGTTGATCGCTTCGACCAAGCCATCACCCACATCCATGATGAACAAACGGCGCAAAATGCCTACCTGCGGCGCCGCCAAACCGACACCCTCCGATTTGATGAGGGTGTCCTTCATATCGTCCAAAAGTACCCACAGGCGCTCATTGAATTCCGTTACGGGACGGCACACCTTTGCTAAGGTGTCGTCGCCTTCCTTCACAATATTGCGAATGGCCATAGCTTTGTTCCTCTTCTCTTTACATGATCGACGATGGGTTTACATCGACGTGTACGCTGACGAACTTGGAAGTATTCTCATGGCGGTAGGTGTCGAGCACATCCGCCACCAACTCGCGCAAGCGCGCGGTATTGACCGTTTTCATCAGCAACTTATAGCGAAATTTCCCGGCGATGCGCGACACCGTCGCAGGAGACGGATCGAGCACAATAAGCTTGACGTCGGGATATTTCTTTTGTGCCTTATAGCGCAGGATCCGCAACAACAGTTGCGCGCCCGTTTTGGCTTCATCCTCGCGCAAGGCCGTAAATCCGAATACATACAGATCCGTGAACGGCGGATACCCCATGGCGCGTCGCGCGCGGATCTCCGTCTCAAAAAAGGCGGTATAATCTTGCGCCGCCGCCTGACGGATCACTTCGTTTTCCGGCGTGAAGGTCTGCACCAAGGCAACGCCTTCCTCCGACCGACGGCCGGCTCGACCGATCACCTGTGTCAGCAAGGAAAACGTGGTTTCGTACGCGCGAAAATCGTCGCTGTAGAGCGACATATCCGCCGACAGAACACCGACCAAGCCGACATTCGGGAAATCGAGTCCCTTGGCAACCATCTGTGTACCGACCATCAAATCGTATTCGCCGCGTCCGAAGGCGCTGAACTTCTCTTCATAGGCATAGCGCGACATCGTCGTGTCCGCATCCATGCGAAGGATCCGTTTTCCCGGGAAACGCGCGGCAAGCGCTTCTTCTACGCGCTGCGTCCCCTGTCCGGAATAGCGCACCTTGTCCGATCCGCATTCGGGGCATACATGGACCGCCTCATCCACGCGACCGCAGTAATGGCACATCATACGGTCGTTTGCCGTATGATAGGTCATTGAAATACTGCACGACGGGCAGGTGATCACATGACCGCAACTGCGGCAGGATAGGAACGTGTGATAGCCGCGGCGATTATACAGCAGGATCGCTTGCCGTCCGCTGTCAAAGCACTGCTCCATCGCCTCGCACAATGCAGGGCTGAGCAAACCGTCTGCTTGCGGTTGTTCGCGCATATCGACGATGCGCACCGTCGGAAGACCGGCATCGCCGTAGCGCTCGGTCAACGAAAACAGATGATAGCGTCCTTGCGTCGCGTAATAATACGACTCCATCGACGGCGTTGCCGAACAAAGGAGCATCAATGCGTTCTGCCGTGCACAGCGAAACCGCACTACGTCACGCGTATGATACCGCGGAGAATTGTCCGATTTATAGGTGTGCTCCTGTTCCTCATCCATGATGATAAGGCCGATGTTATTAAGCGGTGCAAACACCGCCGATCGCGTTCCGAGTACGATGCAAGCATCCGAACGATGTACGCGTTTCCACTCATCCATGCGCTCGCCGAGCGATAAACCGCTGTGCAACAACGCCACACGGCGACCGTATCGCTTCAAAAACAGCGACATCATCTGCGGAGTGAGAGAAATTTCCGGAACCATCACCAGAACGGAACGCCCCGACGCAATCACATGATCGATCAAATTCATGTAGACCTGCGTTTTTCCGCTGCCTGTCACGCCGTGTAACAGCGCCGCCTGCGGCTTTCCGCTGTCACAAAGGGCGCGCAAACCGTCGTACACGCGTTGTTGAGCGTCGTTGAGTTCCACCGAACAAAGCGGCGGACAATGCGCCGCATCGCGGTGCGGTGAACGCAACACCTCGCTGTCGTACAACTCGATCAGACCCTTGCGATGAAGCGCCATGATCACAGCCGCCGTAACCGAGGCAAAGTAGCACAGTTCTTTGACCGAAGCCGCGCCATTCTCTTCCAGAAGAGACAGCACCTCTCGTTGCTTTGGGGTGCATTTGTGAAAGAGGACGGCATGATGCAATTCCTCCCCGCGCACCGTTAAACGTGCCATGCGCACCGTGGCATCCGACGCCAGCCGCTTGGCGGCATCGCTTCGCACCGCAATGCCGCGGCGCACAAGCGAGGACATCAACAGCTCGATATCGACGGAAGGAAATTTTGCAGACAACTTGTCGGCAAACACCCCTTCGGGGGCACGGCGCAGAAAATCAAGCACCGCCCGTTCATCGTCCGTCAGCGCTTCCTCCGTATCGTGATCGAGCTCCTCTGCCGCCGCATAACACGGCTTGATCTTCATATACAATCCGGGTGGCAACATCGCATAGGCGGCTTCAAAAAAGGAACAAAACGTTCTCTCTTTCAAAAATTCCGCCATAGCGAGCAATTCTTCGGTGAACAGCGGTTCTTCATCAAGTATGGCAAAAACCGGTTTTAGTTTCCTAAAATCGGTTTCTGACTCACACGATATGACGATCCCCTGGCACCGACGATTGCCGCCGCCGAACGGTACGATCACGCGGCAACCGCGCTTCACCGTATGGAATTCTTTGGGAAGAAAATAACTGTACGGCTTATCGAAATGATACGCCGCTTTCTCCACCGCTACCTGAACGACTCTCGCCTCCAGCACGACGATTATTCCTCCGTCGACTCAGAAGTCTCGGCTTCCTCTTCGCCTTCGGTGTTGTAGAACACCTTATAGTCGCCGCCTTTGAAATCTTCGATCGCGAGGCTCACCGGCTTTTCGATGATGATCTCATTGTTTTCAATCGCTTTGTCCGCGATCTCGCGCGCATGTTTGGCAACCGCCACTACCATAGCGTAACGGCTGTTTTCGCCCTTCAATTGTTCAATATCACTCGGTCTCAACATGATCAAGTACCCCCCTGATATAATCGTTATCCATACGAGCAAAACGCATTTGCTCGGCTTCGATGATGGTGTTGATGCGTTGCACCGCTTTTTCGACCTCGTCGTTGATGACTACGTAGTCGTAGCGGAATGCACGCTGCAGTTCACGTTTCGCCACTGCCAAACGCGAACGAATGGTCTCGTCGTCCTCGGTACCGCGACCGCGCAAACGGCGCTCCAGCTCTTCCATGGACGGGATGGTGATGAAGATGGAGATCACATCCGAACGAAAATCCATCACCTTTTCCGCACCCTGCACTTCGATCTCCAAAAGCACGTTTTTACCTTCGTCCAGCAAATTGCGAACCGTGCTTTCGGGTGTGCCGTAATAGTTTCCGTTGTACTCGGCGGATTCCAAAAATGCGCCGAGCGACTGCATCTTTTCAAAATCCTCACGGCTTGTGAAGAAATAGTGCACACCGTCCACTTCGCCGGGACGCGGATCACGCGTCGTCATCGAGATCGAAAGCACCGTATCGTCGCGCTCTTGCAACAAGCGGCTGACGATCGTGCCTTTGCCGGAGCCGGACGGACCCGACAACACGATCAGCATTCCTTTGTTAGCCATATTATTCCTCCTGTGCGTTGCCGCTCGTTACACGTCCGGCAACGGTCTCGGGTTGGATTGCTGAGAGGATCACATGATCACTGTCCATCATGAGTACCGCTCGGGTGCGGCGACCGTACGTCGCGTCAATCAAACGCCCGCTGTCTTTGGCATCCTGAATGATGCGCTTGATCGGTGCCGAATCGGGGCTGACGATCGCGAGCAATCGCTGTGCCGCCACCATATTTCCAAAGCCGATGTTCAGCAGTTTCATGGACATCCTCCTCTAAACGGTATTACTCAATGTTTTGGATCTGTTCGCGGATCTTTTCAATCTCCGCTTTCATGTCCACCACCAGGCGAGCGATCGTAACATCCGATGCCTTTGAGCCGATGGTGTTGGTCTCGCGGTTGATCTCCTGCACAAGGAAATCGAGCTTGCGACCGACCGCTTCATCGCCGCTGAGCAGTTGCTCAAGCTGATCAAGGTGACTGCGCAGACGCACCGTCTCCTCCGCTACAGCGATCTTATCGGCAAAAATCGCCGCTTCTGTCAGCAGACGTTGTTCATCAACGGCGGCATTGTCGAGAAGTTCACGCATACGCTGGGTGACTTTGTCCATATGCTCTTTGACGGTTTGAGGCGAGCGTTCCTCCACCTTTTCCACCGCGCGGAGAATGGTGTCACGACGCGACATCACATCCTCGCGCATACGAGCGCCTTCCAGTTCACGCATCGACACAAAGCGAGCAACCGCTTCGTCCACGACAGCGCGTACCGCATTCCACACCGCTTCTTCATCCTCAGCACTTTTGTGCACGGTAAGAATATCGGGGTTGCGCGCCAGCACCGATACCGACACATCCTCACGCAGCCCGTACGTCTCGTGCAGTTCTTTGTAAGCATCAAGGTAAGCCTTGGCCAGCGTATGGTTGATGGTAACACTGCTTCCGGGTGCGTCGACCGTCTCAATGAACAGATAGACATCCACCTTACCGCGTGAAATCATGCGTTGCAGATGCGACTTGATCTTGTCATCCAGGAAACCGTAAGCACGCGGCAAGCGCGAGGAATATTCATAATAGCGATGATTGACGGATTTGATCTCAAACGTGATGTCCATACCGTCGATCGTTTGTTGCGCACGGCCATAACCGGTCATGCTCCGAATCATGTAATCGCCTCCATAAGCTATCGGAAAGAGAGGTTCAAATAAACGAACAGAAAAGCCCCCGCCGAGAGGGCTTTTCTGTTCTCATAGATCAAACGGGATGAACCTGATTCTCCGCATCGTAATGCGCGCCGTCGACGCCGTATTTGGCATTGCGGCGTTGCTCAAAGAACTTCACAGCCACCTGACCGAACTGCGCGTAAGACAGGACGTCTTCCTCCTGCTCATACCATTCCGCCATCTCTGCGCGGAGCTTATCGAGCTCCGGCTCAAGGAGATCGGCAGGACGGCAGGTAATGGGTGTCTCGTCACCGATGATCTTCTTGATGAACTCCTCATCGATCGGTACGGGCGAACGGCCGTAATCACCGCGAACCAAACCGCGGAATTCTTTGGTAACCATCTTGTAACGCTCGTTGTTGATCACGTTGAACACCGCTTGGGTACCGACAATCTGCGACGAGGGAGTCACGAGAGGCGGATAACCTGCATCGGCACGCACGCGCGGCACTTCCTCGAGAACCGCCTGGAGCTGATCCTCTTTGCCGGCTTGCTTGAGCTGGCTGACCAGGTTCGACAGCATACCGCCGGGAACCTGATAAATCAACGCATTCGCGTCCACTTCCAGAACCTTTTGGTTGAGCAGACCGCTTTCGAGATACTTATTACGCAGACCGGTGAAGAGCTTGGCGATCTCGGTGAGTTGCACCAGATCCAGACCGGTGTCGTACGGGGTGCCCTGGAGCGCCGCAACCATCGACTCGGTCGCGGGATGCGAGGTGCCCAAAGCAAGCGGAGACAGCGCGGTATCGACCACGTCAGCACCCGCTTCGATCGCCTTCATCAGCACCATGTCCGCAATGCCGGCGGTGAAGTGCGAATGGATCTGGAGCGGAATGTTGACATTTTCTTTGATCGCCTTGACCAGCTCGTACGTGGTGTACGGAACCAGCAAGCCCGCCATATCCTTCAAGCAGATGGAATCGGCACCCGCCTCTTCCAGCTTCTTGCAGTAATCGACATAATAATCGGTGGTGAACACGGGACCGGTCGTATACGACACGGCCACCTGTACGTGTGCACCCTTCTCCTTTTTGGCCGCCTTGATGGAGGTCTCAAGGTTACGAAGGTCGTTAAGTGCGTCAAAAATACGGATCACGTCGATACCGTTGGCAACCGACTTTTGCACAAAGTATTCGACGACATCGTCCGCATAGTGACGATAGCCGAGCATATTCTGACCGCGGAAAAGCATCTGCAACGGAGTGTTGGGCATATGCTTTTTCAGGGTGCGAAGACGCTCCCACGGATCCTCGTTCAGGAAGCGCAGGCACGAGTCAAACGTCGCGCCGCCCCAGCATTCGAGCGAATGGAAGCCGACTTTATCGAGCATTTCCAGCGCGGGGATCATCTCCTCCGTCGTCATACGAGTCGCAACGAGAGATTGATGAGCATCGCGCAAAATAGTTTCGGTAATTCCTACCTTGGCCATGGTACATACATCCTTTCTGTCAAGGTTTCAACAAGTGATCACACGTCTGTTACGCGATCGAAACGAGGGGCGAACCGGAGTCAACGGAGTCGCCCTTGCGGACGTGAACCGCCGTCACCTTGCCGTCAGCCGCCGCCTTGATCTCGTTCTCCATCTTCATGGCCTCGAGGACTACAAGAACGTCGCCGGCCTTGACCGAAGCGCCGACCGTAACATTCACGTTCAGGATGGTGCCGGGCATCGGGCTTTCCACCGCAGTGCCTTCCGCCGCCGCGGCCGGAGTCACAGGAACCGGAGCCGCCGCCGGAGCGGGAGCCGCCGCGACCGCCGTCGGAGCCGCGCCTGCCGCGAGCTCCTCAACATGGACATCATACGCCGTACCGTTCACAGTAATATTGAAATGTTTCATAATTTAAATCCTCCTTAATTGCGGTTGATAGCTTACAGCTGAATGTTCGCGTGTTTCTTCGGCAACTTAGTCACACGTTTGCCGGAGAGCATATCCAAAAGGCCGCCCAAACGAGCTTTCGTTTCGGCAACGGTCACAACGTCGGTGACATAGCCGTTCGCCGCCGCAACCATCGGATCGTACATGGTGTCTTCATATTCCTTGATCAGCTTCGCGCGATCGTTGGCGGGATCCGCCATCTGCGCCAAGCGGTCACTCCACTCGAGGTGCACCGCCGTTTCGGGCGAGAGCGCACCGATCTTCGCCGTCGGCCACGCGAGAACCGCATCGGCTCCCGCTTTCTTACCGGCCACCGCGATGTACACGGGACCGTAGGCACGACCGCCGACCACCGTGATCTTCGCCGTGGTCGCCGCCGCATAAGCCTGAGACAGCTTAGCCGCCGTCTTCAAGCAGCAGAAGCCCGCCGCATCGACAAAGGTGATGACCGGGATGGAGAAACTGTCGCACAGACGCACAAAACGCGCCGCACGAGCCGCCGCACAACCGAGCTTGTCCGCCGAAAGCGAAACAAGACCGCAGGAAACGCCGTTCACACGCGCAAACGCGGTGCGCACGCCGTCTTTATTTGTCAATTCCACAATGGTATCGGCATCGGCAAACGCGTCGATCGCGCCAGCCACATCCGCCGCGGAAACCGCCGAAGCGTCCGCTTCATACGCACACGCCACAGACAGGTTGTTTGACGGGAGAGCCGCCAACAACGCACGCACCGTTTCGAGTGCTTCCTGCACCGAAGCCGCTTCGATGTCCGCCGCCGCCTGATCTTCACCGACATTCAAGCGATAGTCACTGCCATCGCAAGCGATGACCACGTCCGCCGCCATCGCCATCATGGCCGCCGAGCCGACGCAACCGCCCGCCACGACCGCGATCTGCGGAACAACGCCGGACAGCTCATTCGCGGCATAGAGGATGTCCGCCACAGCGTCCATCGCGTCGATGCCTTCGGCCAGCTTCACGCCGTCGCTGTCATACACCGCGACAACAGGAGCGCCGTTTTGCGCCGCCATATCGTAGATTTTGCGAATCTTTGCCGCTTGCGCTTTACCGACGGCACCGCAACAAACGTCATGATCCTGAGCAAACGCATATGCCGGAGCACCGTTGACCGTTCCGTAACCGGCAACCACTTGCGCGGGCTGATCACCGTCCATTGCAAAGCGATCGATCTCCACGAAGCTACCGGCATCAAAGAAACCCGTCAACAGATTGCGTGCCGCAGAATCGGCAGGATTTTGAATGCCCATTTTGTTTACCTCCATTGTGTGAAATGCTTTCGGGATCCGAGGTTTGACGCAAAAACTCCAAACCACCCAATATATTAGGATAATTATAGCAAATCAATACCGTTTTGACAAGCGTTTTTTATCCTTTGCACACGAATTTCGCAAAAAATTCATCAATTCCCAACCGCCCGTCGACCAAATCCGATGCATACCCTTTGATTTGCATATGATGCATCGTCGTTGTCTCTTGCGATACGGCGAATTTTGCCCCCTCAGCACGCGCCGCATTGAGTGCGGCGCGGAACAACGCATCTCTGAGAGATAGATCGGGGGCTTCCATCGACAACAGCTCGACCGTCTCCTCGGTAAGTCTCATATGCACTGCACCGATCCGCTCGCCACGGTCGGTCATTTCCAAGCAACAGTCGCTCTTTTTCTCAGCGACGCATTTTATTTCGATCATAGATAACGGCCTTTCCGTTTTTGATGTACGCCGCGGCGATCTTCTTTTGTGTGTTGGTCTCTACCAGCAAGCTACGCACTTCTTCGGGAGTCAAATGACGCCAATCTCCGATTTTGAGCATACCCATGCGCACCGGACCGATCGCCGTGCGACGCAGACGAAGGACCTCCAATCCGGCCGCTTCGCAGGTGCGACGGATCTGACGGTTGCGTCCCTCGCGCAGAATAACTTCGATGACCGTGCGCTCTTCGGAGGACATCACGATCACCACTTCTGCGGGAGCGGTCTTGCGACCATCGATAACCACGCCTTCTTGGAAGGGGGTCAGCTGCTCTTCCTTGACCTGACCACGCAACGTGACGCGGTAGTATTTGGGCAAATGCTTGGAAGGATGCGTGATCGCGTTGGCAAAATCGCCGTCGTTGGTCATCAAAAGCAATCCCTCAGACTCGCGATCCAAACGACCGACGGGATAGATCCTTGCCCCCGTCGCTTCCACCAGATCCGCCACACATTTCCGTCCCTGCTCATCCCGCAACGTCGTAACGTATCCGCGCGGTTTGTTGAGCATCAAATAGACAGGCATCTCCGCGCGATCGAGCTTCTTACCCGCCACCGTTACCACGTCTTTGCGATCATCTGCTTTATCGCCGAGCGACGCCACACGACCGTTGACCTTCACCTTTCCCTGCGCGATCAGTTCCTCCGCCTTACGGCGAGACGCCACACCGCGCTCCGATAACAATTTTTGTAAACGCACCAGCGCCATACAGTCTCCACATCCTTTTTTATCTGCTCACAGCTTCTGCGAACAACCGTTGAAACAGTCGCCACATCGTTTCGAGCCACGTCTTCTCTTCCGCTTGCGGTACCGCCTGCGAGGCGGTCAGCGGCATTGTCGCCACCGCGGTATCGCCGATAAAATACGTCACCGTTCCGAGAGGATCGCCCACTTCAACGGGCGCCCACACATACGGCAAGACTGTCACCTTTGTCGTAACGGCTTCGTCACTTTGCAAACACACCACAGTCGTAGCTTCCGTCACCGCATCCACCTCAGAGCGCGTGCCTCCGAATACCGTCAGCGACACCGTCCGCGGAAGCGACAACGTCAACGACCTCATCAAAGCAAAGCCTTCCTCCAGCAACACCCGATGCGTCTGCCAATCGTCGGAGCAATCAAGCGTCACAGCGATCAGCGTCACGCCGTTCCTCGTCGCGGCAGACACCAAACAACGACCGCTTTGCGAGGTATAGCCGGTTTTCATCCCGACGCACCCTTCCACCGTCGACAGCAATCGATTGTGGTTCGACAACACCATGTCACGCCCGTTCACCGTGATCGTTTTGTGCTCAGTCGCACAAATCGCCGCCAAGCGTTCGTTTTTCAGCACCGTCGCCGCGAGAAGCGCCATGTCGTACGCCGACGCACCATGCCCCTCCGCGTCCAGACCGGAAGGGGTCACAAAGTGCGTGGCGGTCATGCCGATTTCAGCGGCGCGCGCGTTCATCTTGTCGGCAAACGCTTCATACGACCCCGCCATCGACAGCGCAAACACATTGGCCGCATCGTTGCCCGACGACAACAGCAACCCATGCAACAGATCCTCGCACGCGATGCGATCACCGGCGAGAAGTCCCATACTGCTTCCCTCGACCGCGAGCGCTTCAGCGGTAGCGACGAGCGTGTCCTGCGGCGCGTACGATTCCGCCGCCAATAACGCCGTCATCAGCTTCGTGGTGCTCGCCATCGGGCGCGGAACGTGTGCATTCTTTTCATACAATACGCGACCGCTTGACGGTTCGTACAAAATCGCGGACGCCGCCGAGCAATCCACAGGGATCGCCGTTGTCGCCGAGACGGGATATCCCGTCCACAGTATCAAAAAAAGCGCGAGTAAGACCGAAACTCGTAGTTTGAATGAATACAAGAGTACCACCTGCCCACACAAACACTATGCAGACAGATGGTAAAATAGACGTTATTCGATGGTCAGTTCGCTGACCTGCGTCTCCTCTTCCGTGATCTCGGTCTTATCCTTCTTGAAGAAGCCGGACACCTTGTCGATCAGGCCGGGCACCATGCTGATCGCGTGATCAAGCGCACCCGATTTGGTAACCACGGGAAGCATATTGACTTCGCCGTTTTTCACCACCAAGAACGCGAGCGGCGTGACATTGATGCCGGCGCCGGCGCCGCCGCCGAACACGTCGCGATCGATTTTGCTCGGAAGATCCGAGCCACCCGACGCAAAACCGTAGGAGATGCGGGAAACGGGAAGGATCGTGACGCCGTCCGCCAACGCGATGGGATCTCCCACCACCATGTTGACGTCGACCATCTCTTTGATCTTTTCCATCGATACGCCAAGAAGATTGTTGACTTTGTTTTCCATTGAAAGTCCCTCCTGATTTATTGAGATGATGTTTTTAACTTTTCGGATTGATGAGACGAACTCTTCGGCGCGGGCGACAACTTGGCCCACACCGCAATAAACTTCACCAAGGCACCGATCGCCGCTACCAGCACGCCGAACGGCCACACCCACACAATCATGCGCATACGCGCTGTGGTGGTATCCGCCAAAAAATCGGGGTGCACGACCACCTGCTTGCGGCGGATCCGAAGAACCCCCGACAGCGCGCCGAGGATCGGGAACAACACCGCACAGATGCGTCCGTGGTTGTTGGCGATGGCATCCGCTTCCTCACCGCCGACGCGAATGCACAGCGATAAGCGACGGATCGTGATGCAGCGCACAACGCGCTTGAGCGCGCCTGTCACGATCGACAACAGTTGTTTAAAAAATGCGATCACACCGCGCACGCCCTCACGCTGTTTGAGCGCTTTGAGTTCCTGTCCGAGTGACGGTTTGCCCGTTTCGGAGACGGTGGCTTTCGCTTCTTCCTTTTCGGATTCTTCCTCCTTCTCCTCATCGGCACGGTAGGAAAACACGCGGATGCATCCAAACAGATACACACGCACCCGAAACGTCTCAAGATATTCCAGTTTCACACGAAGCGGGACGCACAGCAACAGCACGATCAGCGCGATCACACCGACCAGAATCCCGAGCAGCGTCCATCCGACGATCTCCATCGCTTGTCCCCCTTTCGTTGATATCGCTTTCGATTATTCCGTCGGCTGAGCAGACTCTTCCGACTCGCGGATCACATCGTCGAGCGTCGGCTCGGTCATGATGCGCTGTTGCTCCTCCTCGGGAAGCGGCGGCAGATCGGAAAGCGACTGCAGACCAAAGCTACGCAAAAACGCCGATGTCGTACCGTAGAGAAGCGGTCGACCGGGAAGCTCCAAACGACCGCGCTCTTCCACAAGCCCTTTAAGCATCAAGCCCTGAATAACGGCACCGCAATCTACCGAACGCACCTGCTCGACGAACGCCTTGGTGACCGGTTGGTTATAGGCGATCACACTGAGCACCTCAAGCGCCGCTTGCGACAGCGGGGTGTTACGACGCAGATCGAGTGCTGCACGCACCGCTTCGGCGGCGGATTTCACAGTGCAGAACTGGTAAGCATCCTCAAGCTTCACAAGATGGATGCCGCCTTTACGCATTTCGTATTCCTGGCGCAGATCTTCGCAGATGCGCACTACGGTTTCCTCATCGGTCTCGATCGCCTGCGCGATGCGGGACACGCTCATCGGCTCTCCCGAAGCAAACAGCACCGCTTCGATCTCCACACGACATTGATTGACATTTTGACTCATACGGTTTCTTCCTCCGTCGGTTCTTCTTTGGCATCGCGGGCGAGCATCGTCACACGCACATTCTTACCCTCGCCGTCTACCGAGATGCGTTTACCCTTGACCAACTCAAGCAAAGCCAGGAACGTCGCTACCATTTCGGAGCGGTTGCGCGATTCCGTAAACAGCGATTGATAGTCCACGGTGTTGGAACGATACAGCTTGCGAAGAACGTACACGATCTTCGACGAAACCGACACGATCTTGCGCGACACGATCCCGCGAAACGCCTGCGGCGACGGCGGCAAGCGACGACGACCGCGACCGGCAGCGCGCAGATACGCCTCGCACAGCACGTACGGCGGATGCTGACGGCGGTAGGTGTGGTCAGGCGGCAACGCCTCTTCCTCACGCACGAACACGTCAAAGCCGATGTGCATCGGTCCGAGCTTGGCGGCGATCTGCTGACAGAGCTGATATTCGATCAAATCGCCCGTCAGTTCGCGGCGAAGCTGTTCGGATTCTTCCTCGTGCTTCGGGAGCAACATGGCGGATTTGATCTGCACCAAACGCGCCGCCATATCGAGAAACTCGGTGGCAACTTCCATGTCGACTTCCTGCATTTGGCGGATGGTCTCCATGTATTGCTCGAGCACCTCCGCAATGGGGATGTCGTAGATGTTCAATTTGTTCTTTTGCACCAAATAGAGCAAAAGGTCGAGCGGTCCCTCGAATACGGGGAGTTTATAGGAAATGGATTCCATGAAGAAATCTCCTCAAAACACAAAATTACGGTCTGAAAAACACAAGCGGATCACCAAACACCGTGCCGAGCACATTGCCGAAGCCACCCAGAACCGTATTGAAAAACGGGTCGAGAACGCCCGTCAGCACCAGTGCCATCACACCGATGGACAAATACATCTCATAGCGCTCGAGCGTATCCATGATGCGGTCGGGAACGACCAGCGCCAGCACACGCGAGCCATCGAGCGGCGGGATCGGGATCAAATTGAAGATCGCAAGCATGATGTTGATCGGCGCGAACAAACCGATCAGCACATTCCACACGATCAACGTGACCTGAAAATCCACGTGCGCGCCGAGCGTCACATCGTACACGCGATACAGTCCGACCGCCGCCACCGCGAGCAACACGTTCATCAACGGTCCCGCGAGTGCCGACAGCGCCATGCCCACCTTGCGGTTGCGGAAATTGTAAGGGTTGATCGGGACAGGCTTTGCGTAACCGACTCCGCAGATCAAGAGCATCGCCGTGCCGAAAAGATCGAGATGCTTCAAGGGATTGAGCGTCAAGCGACCGTTCCATTTGGCGGTATCGTCTCCAAGCTTGTGTGCGGAAAACGCATGCGCCCATTCGTGAAGCGGCAACGTCACAAAAACCATCATCATCGCGCCGAGCACGATGGCGACCACTTGCATCATCGCGCCGGTGCCTTGCCCGCTGCGCAATACGTCCACCAAATTACGAAGCATATCGCGTCCTCCTTTTTTCAAACCTGTGCATATAACACTTCAATATATCAGTATAGCGGAAATCTTTTGAAATTACAAGAGATAATCCGATTTTTTACATCCCGTTTATAAAAAAGAAAACGCGGCACAACGACCATTAAGATCGCTGTGCCGCGAAAGCTTCGATTATTCCAAGCAGGCTTTGAGCATCACACGTACGTCGCCCGTTTCCGCGTGACCGTCCGCGTCGGCATCCGCCGCCGCCAGCTGTGCATCCGAGCAGGATTGCAAGCCGGCCAGACAGCCGAGCATCAAGCGGCAGTCCGCGGTGTTCGCTACGCCGTCCCCTGTCACGTCGGATTTCACAACAACGGTCGCCTGATCGAGCACCTGACCGTTCACCGTCAGCTTGATGAGCATACCGGTGGCCACGTTGCCCGAAACGGCATTGCCGTTCGCATCCGTCACGGTGAGGTACAAAGCACCGTTCATCTGCGCGAGGAGCGCATCGACCGTCGTACCGGCAGTCACATTGCGAAGCAAGCCGTTCTCCACGGGGAAGTTGCCCTCGATGACGGTCGGATAGCCGTTGCCGTCATCCTCAGTCAGGCGGCAAGCATACAGCGTCGTGTACACATCCATATCGCCGGAGGCGAACACGTCGCACGCCGTCAGCACCACGTTGCCGTCGCTGTCCGCAAGACCGTTCGACTTGGCATATGTGCCGAGATCCAACCGCAGTTCATGCTCACCCGGCGCAAAGTCTACCGCACCGTTTCCGGCAAGTTCCGATGCGGTGACGGTGTGGGCATCGCCGTTCGAATTTTTAAAGGTGAGATGCAGGTTAAAATAGGATGTACCGTTCGTTTTGATGTAAAGGTACGGAGCCGCATTCACGTTGACCGTTTGCGCATCCTTGAGCGTTTCGATGTGCGGCCAGTAGTAGCCTTGACCGCCTTTGTACAGCGTCACCGATCCGTCGGATGCACCGTAGTAAGGCCAGATGTAGGACGTGCCGTCCTCTGCCACAGGGCAGGAATCCCAGCGGTCGTCCGGCATCAGATCAAAGCCGTATTGTCCGTTCAGCGCCGCTTGCAGATCCTGATAACGGCAGCCGAGGCGGCAAGCATCGGTCGTGCCCCACTCGAGTTCTTTTTCCGCCCACACGAGCGCTTCGTTCAGCGCATTCGAGCGAGAGGAAGCCGCTTTCGCGCGCGCCACCAGCGCGGCAAGCTCGTCCGCTGTAGCAAATGTGTCGGTATGATTCGAAGGCAGGCAGTTGTTCAAAAGGAAGTTCGCCAACACCTTGGAAGCCGTCTCGTGTTGTGCCACGTTCGGATGCGCGTATCCGCCGTCCGCACCGTAAGGCAGCTCACAGAAGAAATAGCCCTGTTCGGCACCGCCGAGCTCGGCAACCGCTTCCTTGAGCACCGTCGGGAAGAAGGTACCCATCATGCCGGTACACCATACGACCTTCGCACCCGGGTTCTTCGCACGTGCCATGGTCATCAGATTTTTAGCGCCCGCCTTGAAATCGGCATCAGAGACCTTTTTGCTCATGCCGTCGTTGGTGCCGAGGTTGATGACCACGATCTGTGCAGGAGGATCGAAGGAATAGAGTCCGTTCGGATCACGCCAATAGTTGGTGTAGGGATACAGATCCTGCAGGTTGAGACCGTCGGCGTTGTAGCCATCGACGCAACCGTAACCGCTCGCCTGCGTCACACGCACATTCGCGCCGATCGCTTCACCCGCGAGATAGGCGTAGGTCTTCGTGCCGTCAAGATAGTACGGATAGTCCGCAGGGATGTCCTCGCGGTGAGTTGCGGCACTCCACATACTCGCACCGCTCGAAATGGAGTCGCCCACCACTTCCATCGTGATGGCGTCCATCGACGGCGTGGAGATCGGGCGACCGCTAAAGGTGATGGTCTTCGCGGCAAAACGCGACACGATCGCCTCGGATTGCTTGTACACTTCGATGTGGTGGATGCCTTGCGGCAAACCGGTCGCAAGCGTCAAGGTTTTCGCTTTGTTCACACCCTTGGTGCCCGCATCGACGCACATACGCGTACGCACGCCGTCGACGATCACCGTCAAGTAAAGATCGGTGCTGTAGGTGCAACGGATATCGGCGGCAAGCGTCACATCGCCGCTACCCTCAAAATACAGTTCAAAGCCGGACGAAGTGGTATCCATGTACAGCTGTGTGCCGTTCAGCGCCACGCGGCCTTGGGTTTTGTAGTAACCTTGCAATTGGGAGAAGTTCCAACTCGTCGACGCCGCCGAAGCGGTCATCGGACAGATCATCAACACCATCAGCACGGCAAAGACCCATGCCAATCCACGTTTACACATACTTAAGCCTCCCCTTTCGTATACCGCATATCCGCGGCGGTTTTTTGATTCAGGACCGCGACCATCGACGCCGCGTAATCCTTGGCTTTTTCCAAATCGTGCTCAAGCCAGTTTCCGCATTCCACCGCGCTCACACCGGGAATATCCCCTTCGAAAGCAGCGGTGAAGGTCAGCGCTTCGCGCATGAGATCGAGCGACTCGGCATCGGTCATGTCGCGCGTGAGAAAATAGAATCCGGTGCGACATCCCATCGGTCCGAAATACACGATGCGATCGGCAAACGCGCTGTTTCGCACATAAGTCGCCACCAAATGCTCGATGGTGTGTACCGCCGGCATCTCAAGGAACGGCGGTGTGTTGGGGCGCACAAAGCGCACATCCCACGTGGTCACATCGCCATCCTGACGGGAGAGGTACATACCCTCCGTCAACACGGTGTGATCCACCTCAAAGCTCGCTATGCGTTTCATCGGTCGTAACCTCCTCTTGATAACGTTTGCCCGCAAAGGTGATCTCGGCGGTCAATTCCTCCGCGGACACACCATCGATAAAATCGCGTAGCATTGTCGCCGCGAACGTCGTCGTCTCATCGCAAAGTTCAAAGAACGATTGACGGCTGACTTCGTTGTCGGTTTTCAGCCACGGACTTTGCTGTTCGTTGGGATAATCGTAGTTGTCGATCTCCTTGGTACGCAACAGCGCCGACAGGAATGCGCCTTTTTTGAGCATACGCTCTGCAAAGCGGATCGCTTTGCCTTTCATCTCGTTGCGATCGGTCATCCATCCCATGGAATGACGCAGATCCGAGGTGAGCGTTTTCAGCTTCTTTTCGGGAACATCGTTACCAAGCACGCGCAGGATCAGGTGATGATAGAACCACGCCAAAGCCGCATCGCGCTCTTTATTTTTCTTCGGCACCAAGGATTTCAGTTCGAAAGAGGATACGTACTCGCCGCTGTCGTGGCGCAGGATCAAGGTGTCAAGCGCACTTTCGATGCGGTAGTGATACGGATTCGGGATCGTGGCATACTCGGGGAACACGTTCATCAGATCCTCTTGCCAATACAACACATAGGGGTGGATCTTACGATCCGCCGCATAGTGGCACAGAAACCCAAGCGCATAGCTCTCGATCACGGAGCGCTGTGACACATCCGCTTCGGCGATCAAGTCGCGCACCGTTTGCACCACGAGCGACGGGCGCGCATCATGAAGCCCGAGTCCGATGGGCATGCCCTTTTTGCCGGGCAACCACGGATAGGCGCGGAAGAAGAAGAAAATATCGGGGCCTTGCGTGCCGAGCAAAAACGCCTCCCGATTCTTGACGGGGGGCATCTCCGACAACGGCAACAGACGTTTACCGAGCAGATAGTGCGTGATCATAGCAGGCATGATGTTACCTCCTGTAAATGATGTGCCTCCAAATAGGCAGTCATATCGTCGGGGAGCGGCGACGAAAGCACCGTCTCCGCATCATCCGAAAGGCGTAAAAAGCGCATGGTCGTGCAATGCAGGGCGTGACGCGGTAAACTCTCATCCGTGCCGTACATGGTGTCGCCGACGAGCGGATACCCCAGATGCGACATATGCACACGAATCTGATGAGTACGTCCCGTTTCGAGTACCAAACGGATCAGCGAGACTTCACCGTCGGAACCAAGTGACTTCCAATGAGTCACGCTGTCTTTACCACCCTCGCCCACTTCACGCGTGATGGTGCATCCCTCTTTCACGCGGATGGGCGCATCGACCGTTCCCTCACCGCGCAATTCACCGAGCACGATAGCCA
This sequence comes from Clostridia bacterium, assembly GCA_017398425.1. Taxonomy (GTDB): domain Bacteria; phylum Bacillota; class Clostridia; order Oscillospirales; family Acutalibacteraceae; genus RGIG1959. The sequence goes on from JAFQFZ010000037.1 coordinate 23,478, forward strand.
AATATTCCTTTTGTGCACGTCCGTTCATGGCAAACGCCGCGTGCGGTGTTTTGGCCGCCAGGAGCAAACCGCTGGTGTTGCGATCGAGGCGATTGAGCGGACGAAAGCTGAGCGTTTCGCCCTTGCGCTCGTAGTATGCCACCACGGCATTGGCGAGGGTCGGATCGGTCTTCCCCGCCGACGGATGCACCGCCAGAAACGGCGGCTTGTCGACGACGAGCAGATCGTCGTCTTCGTACATCACCCGAAGCGGCAGATCCATCGCTTCAATACGCACCTGATCTTCGGGCATCGTGATCGTCACCGTTTGTCCTGCGGCAACACGGTCGATGGTGCGCACGTGTTCGCCGTCCAGAAGAATACCGTTTTCCACGCGCTTGAGCTTGACGACCATGCGCCAGCTCATGCCGCATTCGCGGCGCAAAAACGTTTGTACCGTTTGACCGCCCATGTGAAGCGGTACCAAATAGCTTCTGGTTTGCGCCATAGCGCTCCTCCCGTTTAGTGAAAAAGCGCGATCGGACAAGCTATGCCAAACCGCGCCTATGCTTTGTTATCAAGAATTCCACCGTGTCCGCAGGCAGAAAATTCCTCTTTCATTATAAGGCGTTCCCCTGTGAATTGCAAGCGCTATCGCATTCTTTTCTCAAAAAAACGGCGTTTTTTCTTTGCACTTACGGCGGAATTTCCCCCTTGTATTTTTTATAAAATCTGGTAATATATATATAGTTATGTTTCAAAATAAAGGAGTGCGTTTCGGATGGAACAAAAGAAACCGTTTTACATCACCACCGCCATCGCCTACGCGTCGCGCAAGCCGCACATCGGCAACAGCTACGACATCGTGTTGGCGGATATGATCGCGCGCTATAAGCGCATGACCGGCTACGACGTGTATTTCATGACCGGTTCGGACGAACACGGTCAAAAGATCGAAGATATCGCCAAAGAGCAGGGCATTTCTCCGAAGGAGTACGTTGACGGCACCGCGGCGCTCATTCGCGAGCAATGGGATTGCCTGAACACCACCTACGATAAGTTCATCCGCACCACCGACGACGATCACGAGAAGGTCGTGCAGAAGATCTTCAAGAAGCTCTATGAGCAAGGCGATATCTACAAGAGTGAATACGAAGGCAAATACTGCATTCCCTGCGAATCGTTCTTTACCGCTTCGCAACTTGTGGACGGCAAATGCCCCGATTGCGGTCGCGACGTGACCGACGCCAAAGAAGAAGCCTATTTCCTCAAGCTGAGCAAGTATCAGGACGATTTGATGAAGTATTACGAGGAGAATCCCGACTTCTTCCGCCCCATTGCCCGTAAAGCGGAGATGGTCAACAACTTCCTCAAACCCGGTCTGTCGGATCTGTGCGTGTCGCGCAGTTCGTTCAAGTGGGGCGTGCCTGTCGAGTTTGACGATCGTCACGTCATCTACGTGTGGATCGATGCGCTGAGCAACTACATCACGGGTCTCGGCTACGATCCCGACGGCAGCTCGGAGCGCTTTGAAACGTATTGGCCTGCTGACCTGCACGTCATCGGCAAGGATATCGTCCGCTTCCACACCATCTACTGGCCGATCATCCTGATGGCGCTCGGTCTGCCGCTTCCGAAGCAAGTTCTCGGTCATCCGTGGCTCTTGTCGGGCGAAGACAAGATGAGTAAATCGCGCGGCAACGTGCTGTATGCCGATCAGCTGGTCAACCGCTTCGGTGCGGATGCCGTGCGCTACTACCTGCTTTCGGAGATGCCCTACGCCAACGACGGCACCATCACCTACGAGAGCTTTATCACGAAGTTCAATGCCGATCTTGCGAACACGCTCGGAAACCTCGTCAACCGCAGCATCGCGATGACCAACAAATACTTCGGCGGTACGGTGAACGCCCCTGCCGAGATGACCGATCCGCTCGACATTGAGCTGTATGAAGTTGCGGCGGATACGCTCAAGAACTACACCGCCCTGATGGAAGAGTACCGCAACGCCGATGCCGCCGATGCGATCATGACGCTCGCCAAGCGTTGCAATAAATACATCGACGAAACCGCTCCTTGGGTGCTTGCTAAGGACGAGGCACAAAAAGCACGTCTGGAGACGGTGCTGTACAACCTGCTCGAGTGCATCCGCATGCTTGGCGTGATGCTCACTCCGTTCATCCCGTCGGCGTGCGCCTCCATCGCGGCTCAACTGCAGGTGTCTGAGGATGCAATGACGCTTAACTCGCTTGGCGCGCGCACCGCCTCTTTCATCGTCGGTGAAGCGACCCCGCTGTTCGCGCGCATCGATGCGGCGAAGGTGCTCGCGGAAATCGAAGCGGAGCAACAAGCCGCCGCGAAAGCTGCAGAAGCCGCTGAGACTCCTGCGATCGAACCGTTCAAAGAAGAGATCTGCTACGACGATGCAATGAAGATCGATCTGCGCGTGGCGAAGGTCGTGGCATGCGAGCCGATCAAAAAGGCGAAGAAACTGCTCAAGCTGACGCTCGATGACGGCAGCGGCACGGAGCGCACCGTGGCGTCGGGCATTGCCAAATTCTACAAACCCGAAGACCTGATCGGTCGTTCGGTCGTTCTCGTCGCAAACCTCAAGCCGGCGGTGCTGTGCGGTGTAGAGAGTTGCGGCATGATCCTCGCGGCGGACAGCGTCAAGGAAGACGGCACCGAGGACGTCAAAGTGTTGTTTGTGGACGGTCTGGCTCCCGGCAGCACCATTCGGTGATCACCATGGCGATGATTTTTGATTCTCACGCGCACTACGACGACAAACGCTTTGATGAGGATCGGGATGTGTTCCTGTCCTCGCTCGAAGCAAACGGCGTGTGCGGTGTGCTGCAATGCGCCACGAATCCTGTCTCCTGTAAGCGCGCCATCGCGCTTGCCGAGCAGTATCCGTCGATCTATGCGGCGGTCGGCTATCATCCCGAGGATCTCGAAGGACTGACCCCGAAAGACCTCGATGACCTTCGCTCCCTGCTGACACACGACAAGGTGGTTGCCATCGGTGAGATCGGTCTTGACTATTACTGGGATTCTTCTCCCCGCCTCGTGCAACAAGCGTGGTTCGTCGATCAGATGCGCCTTGCCAAGGAGTTTGATCTGCCGGTTGCGGTGCACGACCGCGACGCGCACGAAGACACGCTCACGCTCTTGAAGCAAGAACGTCCCAAAGGTGTTTTACATGCCTTTTCGGGCAGTGTCGAAATGGCCAAAGAGATCCTCGATTTGGGGATGTACATCGGTCTCGGCGGCGTCGTGACGTTCCAAAATGCGCGCAAAACCGTCGAAGTGGCGGAGATGATCCCGCTCGATCGTCTGCTTCTCGAAACCGATGCCCCCTACATGACCCCCGTCCCGTTTCGCGGTCGACGCAACGATTCCACGATGATCCGTTTTGTCGCATCGCGCATTGCGGAGATCCGCGGCATGGATGCCGACGAAATCTTGAGCATCACCGCCGATAATGCAAGGCGTTTGTTCCGTATATAAACGATAAAAAATCCCCGATGCGATGCATCGGGGATTTTTTTATTCTTCGTTCGATTGTTTTGCTTTCTTCAAGCGGATCACGATCACGGCGATAATGGCAATTACCGCCGCGCCGCCCACGCAGGCCAGCACGATATAGAGCGCGGTCATGTCCGCCGTGCCGTCATTCTCGGCATCGACGTACAC
>JAFQFZ010000038.1 GCA_017398425.1 Clostridia bacterium
ACCACATTTTTAGGTGATGATCCCGATTAACAAAAAGCCGCAAACGCTGTCAAATAAGCGTTTGCGGCATATTTTTACTCTGCGAGAGGTTTCATTGTCGGGAACAGGAGGACATCGCGGATGGAGGCGCTGTCGGTGAGCAACATCACCAAACGGTCGAGGCCGAAGCCGAGACCGCCCGTCGGGGGCAGACCGTATTCGAGAGCGGTGAGGAAGTCCTCATCCACTTCGGCGTTGGCACCCTGCGCGCGCTTCTCCGCCACCTGCTTTTCAAAGCGGGCGCGCTGATCGATCGGGTCGTTCAGCTCGGAGAACGCGTTGCCGAACTCGGTGCAGTTGATGAAATACTCAAAGCGCTCGGTGAATTCGGGATCGCCCGGCTTACGCTTAGCAAGCGGCGAGATCGCCACGGGATAATCGTAGATGAAGGTCGGCTGGATGAGCTTGTCTTCGACGAACTCATCGAAGAATGCCGCCAAAATATCACCCTTCGTAGCGGCGTTGGGATCGAATTCGACGTGGTGTTCCTTCGCCGCCGCCACCGCGTCGGCATCCGTCTTCCAGTCGTAATAATCCACGCCGGCGTACTTCTTGACCGCCTCGACCATCGTCAGACGCTCCCACGGAGACGCCATGTTGATCTCATGTCCCTGATAAGGGATCACGTCGGTGCCGCACACCTGCTTGGTCAGCCAGGTATACAGCTCCTCGACGATGTTCATCATATCGTGATAATCGGCGTACGCCTGGTACAGCTCAATGGAGGTGAACTCCGGATTGTGCTTGGTGTCCATACCTTCGTTGCGGAAGATACGACCGACCTCATACACGCGCTCAAAACCGCCCACGATCAGGCGCTTCAGGTAGAGCTCCGTCTCGATGCGGAGGTACATCTCCATGTCGAGCGTGTTATGATGGGTCACGAACGGACGCGCCGACGCACCGATCTCAAGTGTGTGGAGCACGGGAGTGTCCACTTCGAGGAAACCGCGCTCATTGAGGAATTGACGAATGAGCGTGGTGATCTGGCTGCGCTTGACGAAGGTGTCGCGCACTTCGGGGTTGATGATCAAATCCAGATAGCGCTGACGATAGCGGGTGTCCACGTCCTTGAGGCCGTGGTACTTATCGGGAAGCGGCAACAGCGACTTCGAGAGCAGCTTCAGCTCGGTCGCGTGCACCGAGATCTCGCCGCGGCGGGTGCGGAACGCCGTACCCTTGACGCCGATGATATCGCCCACGTCCCACGTGTTGAATTCGGCATACGCCTCTTCTCCGAGTTCGTTGATGCGGATGTAGATTTGGATACGTCCCGAGCCGTCGCGCAGGTCAACAAAGCTCGCTTTACCCATATCGCGCCAGGTCATCAAGCGACCGGCGACCGACACCTCTTGTCCCTCAAGCGTCTCGAAATTCTCGACGATCTCGGCGGCATGGTGGGTTTGATCGTATTTGGTGATCGTGAAGGGGTCATTGCCCGCATCACGCAGTGCCGCCAATTTGTCGCGGCGGATCTGCAACAGCTCGCTGAGCTGTTGTTCGGACAGTTCTTCGGTCACGATCGGTTGCTGTTCACTCATAACGGCATCTGCCTTTCTTATTTGGAAATCTTCATGATTTTGTACTTCGCGACGCCGAGCGGGATCTCCACTTCGACCACCGAGTTGACCTTTTGGCCGAGGAGCGCCTTACCGATCGGGGACTCGTCGGAGATCAGACCGACAAAGGGGTCCGCCTCGGTCACACCGACAATGCGATACTCCGCGGTCGAGTTATCGGAAAGATCCTTCAGCTTCACGGACAGACCGACGCGCACCACGTCATTGGTCAGCGCGCTGGCGTCGACGAGGTGCACATTCTTGAGCTGCTCCTCGATCTCGGCAATGCGACCTTCGGTGATCGCCTGCTCGTTCTTCGCCTCATCGTATTCGCTGTTTTCGGACAGGTCACCGAACGACAACGCGACCTTGATCTTTTCGGCGTTTTCTTTACGTTTTACGCTTTTGAGAAATTCCAGTTCCTCTTCCAGCTTTTTGAGACCTTCTTCGGTTACGAAAATTTCTTTCGCCATGATGGTTCATCCTTTCGAATTGGAATTAACTTCGTGAATCAACTAATATAGTAGTATACAAAAAATGAACGCCGATGTCAAGCATCCGAGACGGTATAAATTCCCATTTCGTAATGAAGACGGGTACCTTCATCGGTTTCGAACGGCAAAAGTGCCCTCGCAACCAGCAAATCGTCCGTCGAAACGATGTCGGTACGGCGCAGATGTGCATAATCTCCGTCGATGCGTGTGACCACATAGTCAAACGGTCCCATACTCCTTCCTCCTTGCGTCAGATTCGTAATCATCAACAGTTTACCAGAATCTTCCCCTTTTTTCAAGCATCGGCGCAAAGAAAACGCTGTTTGACAGGAATCGCGGTGTTTTGGAAAAATTCGACAGCGTTTGCAATACTGTTCACAAAATACACCTGAAAGTTTCATAATCGCGTTACAGTTTGTTCAACACTCACACCGTCGAATGCGCTATACTGTAAACACAGCAAAACGCTGTGATCAAACGAGCTTTCTCCTCTTACCGCGTGCGAGAGCATACGGTAATTTCTCCTCATTTTCTTCTCAAAGCAAGAGGGCGTCCCGACTTCGGGGCGTCCTCTTGCTTTTGTGCTTGCAAAAGTCGGCGCGCGGTGCTATACTGAAACCATAATCCAAAGGAGGTATTTCTTCATGAAAACACGTTCTTTACTTTCTGTTTTCCTTTGCATCGCTATGCTGATCGGTTGCCTGCCGCTCGCCGGTTGCGGAGAGCCGGCCGCCGATGATTTCAGCGGCAAAACGCTTCTCACCTACGGCGACAGTCTGACCGCTTTCGGCACATGGCCGTTGTCGGTCGCGGAAGAAGCGAATATGTATCTGCTCAACACCGCCACGGGCGGTATCAACACCAAAGAAGCGCTCGAGCGTTTCGACCGCTACGTTACCAACCGCGAAGCGGATTACGTGACGCTTTGCTTCGGCATGAACGACCTGCTGATGCAGTTCAAGGGCAAGCCTCAGGTCAAGCCCGACAACTTCAAAGAAAACCTCAAGACTATGTGCGAAAAGATCAAGGATATGGGCGCTACTCCCCTTCTCATGACCTGCAGCTACATGGACGAATCCAAATTTTTCAGTTCTCAGGGACAAAGCAAGAGAAACTACGAGGATGTGGGCGGACCGCTCGCATGGCTCGACGTTTACAACGCCAAAACCCGCGAGCTTGCTGAGGAAGAAGGCTACCACCTCATCGAGATCCGCAACGCTTGCGACGCGTACACTCCCGAAGAGTTCCTTGATCCCGACGGCATCCATCTCGGCGAAGTGGGCAACCGCGTGTACACCGAAACGATCATGGCGTACCTGAAAGAGAACTTCAACTTCAACGAGAACGCTGAAAAAATCAAGGATCGCTTCCCCTCCGTCTCCTCTCCTGCCGAACCCGCTGTGACCGATATCGTCACCTACGATCCTGCCGATTGGGACAGCCCCGTTGTGGAAGAGATCAAATTCTCTCAGGACAACGACGGTGCGCTCCATATGTCTAACACCAACGGCCGCTGGCCCGAAGCACACTACGTTGCCAAAACTTCCGTGCTGGTCCCGATGGAAGGCTCGGAGCTGGTGTTTGACTTCACCACCAAAAACGTCAACGCCAGTATCATTCTCTTCTTCGGCGGTGCCACACCGTTGGCGACCACCCACGGCAAATACGTGGTTATCAACGACAAGCTCGGCGTGAAGGTCGACGGCGGCTCGGGTGACATTCTGAAGAACCAAAATTGCAAAGGCTCCGTGAAGCTCACCGACCTCAACATCCCCGAAACCGCATTGGACGAAAACGGCAATCTGCTGATCTCGGGTGTGAAGATCTTCGTGGCGGGCAACGCCGGTCAGGACGTCATCGTTCGTCAGCTTGCCGTCTCGACGCAAGGCGCTCCGAAACAATAAGTCACATAGAAAGACCGCTCCGACTGTCCGTCGGAGCGGTCTTTTTTTGCATCAAAACCACACGATCGGCATGGTGGATTCGGGTTCTGCCACCGCAAGGAGGTAATCGCTGTGTTCTCTGGCACCAATCGCTTCAAACGCCGCTTTGGCGCCGGCGTGTGCCAGCAGGGGCGTGTTGTTATCGCGGCTCAAATGCGCAAGTACAAACCGCGTGGTACCACTCGCGAGGAGCGTCGGCAACAACGCGTCGCAACGATCGTTGGACAGGTGTCCGGTATCCGCCAAAATGCGCTGTTTTAAGCTGTACGGATACGGACCGCACTCGAGCATACGCACGTCGTGATTGGACTCGATATGCACCAGATCCGCACCTTTGAGTGCCGTTTGCACCGTGTCGGTCACACAGCCGATATCCGTGGCGATGACCGCCACGCGTTCATCGGGAAAGGTCACGCGATAGCCACAGCTTTCCGTGCTGTCATGCGGCGTCGCAAACGCCGTGATCTCCATACCGGCGATCGCGTGCGGGCTGTCCGCCACCACCGTCTGCGTCCCTGCAGGCAACAGCTCTTTCTGCGCCAACGCTTCAAGCGTACCGCGTGTAGCGTACACGGGGACGGGATGCTGTTTCAAAAACACACGCAAACCGCTTACATGGTCGGTGTGCTCGTGCGTGAGGAAGATCGCACGAATGGAATCGGCGTCGATCTGACGCTCGGCAAGCGCATGATGGAGGCGCTTGGACGACACGCCCACGTCCACAAGCACACCGCCGCTTGCTGTGGCAAGATAGGTGGAATTCCCGCTGCTGGAACTGAAAAGCGGACAATACCGCGCCATGTGTTCTCCCTCCCCGTTTTTGTCATGAAAAAGGACGAGCAGGGCACGCCCCGTTCGTCCTTATGTGTGTTTTGAAATCGATCACATGGCCTGCGACGTCGAAGACGGCACGTAGATGCGTTCGATATCGGCTCCGAGCGCCTGCAGCTTCTCCACGATCTCTTCGTAGCCGCGCTCGATGTAACAAATGTTATCGATGGTCGACACGCCCGACGCACACAACGCCGCAATGATCATTGCGGCACCGGCACGCAGGTCATCCGCCTTGACGGGAGCACCGCTCAAGCGCGGCACGCCCTGGAACACCGCCGTGTTGCCGTTCACCTGCACATCCGCACCCATGCGACGCAGTTCGCTGATGTACTTAAAGCGATTGTCCCAGATGTTTTCCGTCAGGAAACTCGTGCCCTCCGCGATCGACAAAAGCACCGCGATCTGCGGCTGCATATCGGTCGGGAAACCGGGATGCGGCATCGTCTTGACCGTGCAATGACGAAGCGGTTTGTTACAGGAAACGCGCACCGCGTCCTCATCCTCCAGCTCCTCGATCACCGCGCCCATCTCTTCGAGTTTGGCGGTGATGGACTCCAGATGCTTGGGGATCACGCCGCGCACCAAGACATTGCCGCCCGTTGCGACCGCCGCCGCCATATAGGTTCCGGCTTCGATCTGATCGGGGATGATGGAATAATTCGCGCCGCGCAGATACTCTACGCCGCGGATCTTGATCACGTCTGTACCCGCGCCGCGCACATCCGCACCCATCGAGTTCAGGAAGTTGGCGAGGTCGACGATATGCGGCTCCTTGGCGGCATTTTCGATCACCGTCAAGCCGCGTGCGCGTACCGCGGCAAGCATGATGTTCACCGTGGCACCCACCGACACCTGATCCAAATACACCGCGTTGCCGACCAAGCTCTCCGCTTTCACTTCGATCATGCCGTTATCGAGCTGACCGGGCACCTCAGCACCGAGTGCACGGAAGCCCTTGAGATGCAGATCGATCGGGCGGACACCGAAATTGCATCCACCGGGCATCGACGTACGCGCAACACCGAAGCGTCCGAGCAACGAACCGAGAAAATAGTAGGATGCGCGCATATGACACGACAGATCGTGCGGAACCACGTGCGTGAGCAGGTGGCCGGGGTCGATCTCGATCGTGTGGGCATCCAGTCGGCGCACCGTCGCGCCGAGAGCGGTCAATATTTCAAGCGATGTCGAAACATCGGCGATATTCGGAATATTTTCAATGCAACAAACCTCTTCTGTCAGCACAACGGCCGCCAAGATCGGCAAAACAGCGTTTTTTGCGCCGCTGATATCCACCGCACCGACAAGGGGTCTGCCGCCGCAAATGCGATATTTTTCCAAAGCAGGTCACCCTTCCCTAGCTTATATCATTTCCATTATAACACAAGATAGGAAAAATTCAAGGTCTTTCATGCGCAAGATATGGGTTTTTTAAAAAAATTTTAGCCGATTGACAGAATGCCCCAAACGCGGTATGATATTATTCACAAATTCCCGTCAATTCTGACGAAAAGGAGCTGTTTTGCTATGCGTATTGCCGTACCTTATCAAGCAGGAATGGTGTTCGGTCATTTCGGACACACCTCCTCTTTCCGCTTTTATACGGTTGAAAACGACCGTGTGACCGCCATTCAAACCGTTCCCGTGACCGGGAGCGGTCACGGGGCACTTGCCGCTTTCTTGAAAGACCACGACATAGACACCTTGATCTGCGGCGGCATCGGCGGCGGTGCCAAAACCGCGCTCGGCGAAGCCGGCATCCGCATTTTCGGCGGTGTGCAGGGTGACGCCGACATGGCAGTCGCGATGTTCCTTGCAGGCAAGCTCGTCTATGATCCCGAAGCACACTGCGACCATCACGGAGAGGGCGATCACGACTGCCATGACCACGATTGCAGCGGTGACTGCCACCATTGAACGCAAGCCACGAAAGGAGCGGTCGCGCTTTGATTTCCTTGCCTAAGGCATTTTGCGAACGTATGCAGCGTCTGCTCGACGACGAGTATGACCGTTTTATTCAAAGCTACGAGCAGCCGCTTCGCCGCGGATTGCGCGTCAACACCCAAAAGATCGCCGCGGATCATTTTCGGTCGGTCTTTCCGCACACGCTGATCCCTTCCCCCTTTGCGGAGGATGCATTTTATCTCGACGCGCCGCACAAAGCCGGTGCCGATCCGCTTCACCACGCGGGAGCCTATTATATGCAAGAGCCCTCCGCCTCTTCGGCGGTGACGGTGCTCGCTCCCAAGCCGCAGGAATACATTTTGGATCTTTGCGCCGCTCCCGGCGGCAAATCCACCCAGATCGCCGCGGCGCTCGGCAACACGGGACTGCTGTGGTGCAATGAATACGTGCGTACACGTGCGCACATTCTGCTCCAAAACCTGGAGCGCATGGGTGTGCGCAACGCGGTGGTGACCAACAGCGACACCACACCGTTGTGCGACGAGTTGGAAGGTATGTTTGATGCGGTGCTTGCCGACGTTCCCTGCTCGGGAGAAGGGATGTTTCGCAAGGAAGACATGGCGCTGACACAATGGTCGGAAGCGCTCGTAGCGGAATGCGCCGCACGCGGTGCGACCATCCTCGACAACGCCGCCAAGGCGGTGCGCGACGGCGGTCGCCTTGTATACTCGACCTGCACCTTCGCTCCCGAAGAAAACGAATTGCAGATCGCGCATTTTCTGCAAAAGCACCCCGAGTTCGAACTGATGCCCATCGAGGTATCGTTCGGACGCGCGGCCTTTAACGCTCAAACGGCGGCGCTCTTTGACCCCTCGATCGACCGTACATTGCCGCTCTCGTATTGCCGCCGCATCTTCCCCGCCGACGGCGGGGAGGGACATTTCATCGCTCTTCTCAAGAAGAAGGGGGATCCCGCCCCACGGCACACGCCGGCACCGCCGCACCCCAAAAAGCCCGATGCGGCTTTGCAGCAAGCACAAGCGCTGTTGGAGGACTGCTTCAAGCAAAAGCCCTGCGGCACATTGGCACGCTACGGTGACACGGTGCGTCTGCTTCCGAACGGTCTGCCGACGGTTTCCGTCCCCGTTCTTGCCGCGGGCGTTGCGATAGGAATCGTCGCCAAAAACCGCCTGGAACCTCACCATGCATTGTTCGCATCCGCCGCCCCATCCGCTTGTCGTCGATGTGTGTCCCTATCGATCGACGACCCTCGCACCGCTAAATTTGTACACGGCGAGGAGATCTCCGTCGACATCGACAACGGATTTGCGGTCGTGGCGATCGAAGGCGCCGCGGTCGGATTCGGCAAGGTCAGCAATCACACACTGAAAAACCGCTATCCGAAAGGGTTGCGCACCCTGTAAACTGCAAAAAGGCTCGATCCGCATGGGATCGAGCCTTTTGTTATGCAATATCGAAATTACTCAAGAACGTAGACCACGATGTCACGACGACCGAATTGGTAGCACTCCGCAACGGTGTTCATGAACAGGTCGACGATCGTTTCGGGGTGGCTGTAGATGAAGCCACCGGTGTCACCCGCCACCGCGTAGCCGTACACATAGCTACCGTCGGGGGTGGTGATATACAGCTTCGAGCCGTAGGGGATCACGTTCGGGTTGACCGCCACAACACCAACCTGCGCGAGCATACCGGTCGATGTGTGCGTGCCGCAGATACCGCCTTCGTTGGTATAGGCTGTCGCCTGACCGTAAAGCACTTGCTTATACTTGAAGTTCGGAGTCGCGCCGCCTTGACCGACCGTAAAGGAAGGACGGACATAGGTACCGATCGCGGTCACCTCGTCCACAGCTTCGCGGGTCACGACCTCTTCTTTGAGGGTGGTTTCAACGACCTCACCGTTGACGATGCGATCGATATAAACCTTCTTCTTTTCGCCGTTCACACCGGCCGTGACAACCACCGACTCACCTTTGTTGTAATCGGAGGTTTCGTAGCTGGTCTTGCCGTAAGGGATCGCCGTAGTCTCGACGCGCTCTTTCAGTTCAACGCGGTCAACCGTTACGATCATCTCTTTAGCAACAACGGTATCCACAGGAACGCTGACAACGTCGTCCTTACCGAGAACCACACCGGCTTTCGCAAGTGCATCGGCAACGGTGCCGTCCAGCATCGTGATGGTGCGGGTAACGCCGTCCACCGAAACCGTGATATTCATCGCACGATCCACAACGATCTCTCCGCGATCAAAGTCCCATTCGGTGGTCACAACATCGTCTGCCTCGAGTTCCAAGCCCGCCGCTTTGAGGATCGCGCCGGAATCCTTGGACATGCTGATCACGTTGTGTGTTTCGTTTCCGTCGGAGATGGTCACCGTGTACATATTCATGGACACATACCCCATCATCAGAGCGACGGCGGCCACAAGAGCCGAGACAGCAACAGCACGATTCGAAATCATCTTACGAATCTTCTGAAGCGTCTGTTTTTTGCTTTTCATCAAATCTCCCTTTCGTTTAACGGTTGCCGACGATCGGCCGCCGTAAGGCCTGCAATCGACTTTATCATATTTCGACACGCTTGAACTGTGCCGAGGAAAGTCGAGGCCTTTCTTTGCCGTGAGGCGATCACCACAACATATATGTGCAACGCGCGGTGATCTATACTATATGGATACATGCTCGTAATATCTCACGACAAATCGTAACAGAATGTGTGCTTTGGTGATATTGCGTCTCGTATTATACTCGCTTCGGTTAAACATGTCAAACAGATTGAAACCGTGGTTTTTATGCAATTCGCACAACAAATCGCCCTTTTTCGCATTTTCAAAATCTCGGACTGTTTTTGAAAAAGCAACATTCTTCGACATTGCCTTAGAGCCTCATTTCGATGTTTTCCTTTAGTAAATGCCTATATTTTCCGTATTTTAAAACGGTTTGTTAGTTATATTCAACAAATCTATTGGCATTAATTGGCATTTCTGGGAATCCATTCTGAAAAACAGATAAAATCCCAAAAATTTGTGCAACCCACCAAAAATCAGACCTTAAACCGCCTCTGAAAGCCGTTTCCCCACGGAACAACACCTCCGGACCCGTCGGAAAAACCGCGCAATCCTCGAAAAATGATACTATTTGTATAATCCGAAGAGGTTTGTCGTGTTTTTTCCAATTTTCAAGCCGTCTTTAAACGGAGATATCCGTTGCAATTCTTTTCAATTTTGTAAATCTTTTTGTAACCTTTTCGTTTTTGCCCCGTTTTGCGGTCTCATCCCCCTTTCTTCCGCTTCTCGCCCTCACACGGTGCCGCACCGGCAGCTTGTACCCTCTTATATATATTGGAATATAATTATTTTATTACTTTATATTATATTTATTCAGGCATAAAGGGCCGATCGAACGAAAACTTCTCCCGATTTGCTCGGGATTTACAACACCCGGGATCTGTTTAGCTTTTGTTTATTCATATATTACGCATATTTATGCATTACGATTTTGCATAATTTATAAAACGGTTGATTCAAAAGTCTAAAAAACAGCCAGAAATTGTCATATTTTGTTCAACACGACGAAAATGCGCTTTTGAAGCATAATTATTCGTTTTTGGGGTTGCATTTTTACGCAACATTGCTATAATAATACACGAACATTCTGCTCCGTCACAAACGGAGTATTTCTAAAGAAAGAGGTTTTACATCATGAGCGATATCAAAAAAGTCGTACTGGCCTATTCGGGTGGTCTGGACACCTCCATCATCATTCCGTGGCTGAAAGAAAACTACAACAACTGTGAAGTCATTGCCGTGGCGGCGGACGTCGGACAAGGCAAGGAGCTGAGCGGTCTTGAAGAAAAGGCCATCAAGACGGGCGCTTCCAAGCTGTACATTGAAGATCTCCGCGAGGTCTTCGTGGACGAGTTCATCATCCCGACCGTCAAAGCGGGCGCGGTCTACGAGAACCAATACCTGCTGGGCACCTCTTTTGCGCGTCCCATCATCGCCAAGCGTATCGTGGAGATCGCCAAGGCGGAAGGCGCGGACGCGATCTGCCACGGCTGCACCGGTAAGGGCAACGACCAGGTTCGTTTCGAGCTGACCATCAAGGCGTTTGCTCCCGATATGAAGATCATTGCCCCGTGGCGTACGTGGGAGCTGAAGTCCCGCGAAGACGAGATCGCCTACGCCGAAGCGCACAATGTGCCGCTCGCCATCACCCGCGAAACCAACTATTCCAAGGATAAGAACCTGTGGCACCTGTCGCACGAGGGTCTGGATCTTGAAGATCCCGCCAACGAGCCGGATTACGACAAGATCCTCGAGCTCGGTGTGTCTCCCGAGCGTGCTCCCGACAAGGCGACCTACATCACCCTGTCCTTTGAGAAGGGCGTTCCCGTGGCGCTCGACGGCGAGAAGATGAGCGGCCTTGCCATCATCGAGAAGCTCAACAAGCTCGGCGGCGAGAACGGCATCGGTATCGTCGATATGGTGGAAAACCGCTTGGTCGGCATGAAGAGCCGCGGTGTCTATGAGACTCCGGGCGGCACCATCCTCTACAAAGCGCACGAAGCGCTCGAAACCCTCACCCTCGACCGCGACACCCAGCACTACCAGCAGCAGATGGTTGCCGGCAAGTTCAGCGAACTCGTGTACTACGGTCAGTGGTACACTCCGCTTCGTGAGGCGCTCTCCGCATTCGTGGACAGCACGCAGGAGACCTGCACGGGCGACGTCAAGCTGAAGCTCTACAAGGGCAACATCATGCTTGCTTCGTTGACCTCTCCCTACTCGCTGTACGACGAGGACATCGCCACCTTCGACGAGGACGAAGTGTACGATCAAATGGACAGCCAAGGCTTCATCAACCTGTTCGGTCTGCCGATCAAGGTGCAAGCGAAGAAAAAGGGTCTGTAATTTTCTTACGTTCGATATCAGCGGTGCGCGGACCATTCCGCGCACCGCCTTTTCCCTATTTTTAGAAAGGCGGAATAGCGCAAATGAAACTGTGGGCAGGACGTTTTCAGAAAGCTCTGGACGACAAAACCAACGATTTCAACTCCTCGATCTCGTTCGACTGCCGTATGGCGAATGAGGATATTTTGGGCAGTATGGCGCACGCGGCGATGCTCCAAAAGCAGGGCATCATCTCCGAAGATGACGGCAAGGCGATCCAAGACGGTCTTGCTTCCATCGCGGCGGATCTCGCCGGCGGCAAACTGCAAATCGACATGACGGCAGAAGATATCCACACCTTTGTTGAAGGGGAGTTGACCGCCCGCATCGGCGATGCCGGCAAGCGTCTGCACACCGGTCGCAGTCGTAACGACCAGGTGGCGCTGGATATCCGCCTCTATCTGCGCAACCGCATCCCCGCGTTGCAGGAGCAGATCACCGATCTGATCGATGTGCTTTGCGACAAAGCGGAGCAGTACGCCGACGCGATCATGCCCGGCTACACCCATCTGCAACGTGCACAGCCCATCACCTTCGGTCATCATCTGATGGCGTATGCGGAGATGTTGCTCCGCGACCGTGCACGTCTTGCCGACGCGCTGACGCGCACCAACGTGTCGCCGCTCGGAAGCGGTGCGCTCGCCTCCACCACCTATGATCTCGATCGTGAGGCTGTCGCCTCTACCCTGCGCATGAACGGTGTGACCAACAACTCGCTCGACGGCGTGTCGGATCGCGATTTCGCGGTGGAGTTGGCGGCGGCGCTGTCGCTCATCATGGTGCATCTGTCCCGTTTCTCGGAAGAGATCATTCTGTGGTGCTCGTGGGAATTCAAATTCATTGAGCTCGACGACGCGTTTTCGACCGGTTCGTCCATCATGCCGCAGAAGAAGAACCCCGACATTGCCGAGCTGGTGCGCGGCAAATCCGGTCGTGTGTTCGGCGACCTGATGACGCTTCTCACCGTACTCAAGGGTCTTCCGCTGGCATACAACAAGGATATGCAGGAAGATAAAGAAGCCATTTTTGATGCACTTGACACCGTGACGATGTGCCTGACGGCGTTCACCCCGATGATCGACACCATGACGGTGCTGACCGAGAATATGCGCAAAGCGGCGGCGGGCGGCTTCATCAACGCCACCGACGCGGCGGATTACCTCGTCGGAAAAGGGCTCCCCTTCCGCGATGCTTATAAAGCAACCGGTGAGCTGGTGGCGCTGTGCATCCGCAAGGGATTGACGCTCGAAACGCTCCCGCTCGAAGAGTACCAAGCGGTATGCGATCTGTTTGACAACGACGTTTTTGAAGCGATCTCGCTCGAGCGTTGTGCGGCGATGCGCCGTGTCTACGGCGGTCCCGCCCCCGAAAACGTCCGCGCGCAGGTAGCGCGCGTGCGTGCATTGATTTGACATCAAAGGAGTTTTTACCATGATCAAAGCCGGAATCATCGGCGCCACCGGTTACGCCGGTGTGGAGCTGGTTCGTATTTTGTTGCGTCATCCGCAGGTAACGCTTGCCGCGGTGAGTTCGGTGTCCTTTGAAGGACAACCGATCTGCGACGTGTATCCCTCGCTTCGCGAGATCTGCGAGCTTCCCTGCCGCAGTGCCGACGATGTGATCGCCGAGAGCGACGTGATCTTTGCGGCACTTCCCCACGGCTTGTCGCAGGACACCGCCAAAGCGTGCGCGGATGCCGGCAAGAAGTTCATCGATCTGGGTGCGGATTTCCGCCTTGACGATCCCGAACAATATGAGTCCTGGTATCAGTCCGAATACCGCTACGACGACCTGCACAAGAGTGCCGTTTACGGTCTTTGCGAAATGTTCCGCGAGGACATTCAAAAGACCTCCATCATCGGCAACCCCGGTTGCTATCCGACCAGCGTGGCGCTCGGCTTGGCTCCGGCGCTGAAAAACAAGCTGGTCTCCCCCGTCGGCATCGTCGTCGACTCCAAGTCCGGCACCACCGGTGCGGGACGCAAGCCGACCCAAACGACCCATTTCCCCGATTGCGCCGACGCATTCTCTGCGTATAAGGTCGCATCCCACCGCCACACGCCCGAGATCGAGCAAACGCTCTCGAAGCTCGCCGGTGAAACCGCGACCATCACCTTTGTGCCGCATCTGTTGCCCGTCAACCGCGGCATCCTTTCCACCATCTATGCGAAGTTGCAAGACGGCGTGACCGAGGAGCAGATCCGCACCGCCTACAACGCCGCTTACGCCGGCGAGCGTTTTGTGCGCGTGATGCCCAAGGGACAAGCGGTCAACATCCGCCACGTCCAATGCTCCAACTATTGCGACATTCAATTGTACGTTGATGAACACACTCGCTTGCTCGTGGTGACCAGCGTCATCGACAACATGGTCAAGGGCGCGGCCGGTCAAGCGATCCAGAACATGAATCTGCTGTTCGGTCTCCCCGAAGGAACGGGTCTTAACATGATCCCGTTGTCATTCTAATTTCGAAAGTGAGTTTTACTGTATGGCTATTCGTATCGAAGGCGGCGTGACCGCTCCGAAAGGATTTACCGCGTCCGGTGTGCATTGCGGCATCCGTCGCAACCGCACCAAGCGCGACCTGGCACTGATCGTGTCCGATCGTCCCGCGTCCGGTGCGGCGGTGTACACCCAAAACCTTGTGAAGGGCGCGCCGCTCACCGTCACCCGTCAACATCTCGAAAACGGCACCGCACGCGCGATCATCGTCAACAGCGGTATCGCCAACACCTGTGCCGCCGACGGCATTGAAAAAGCAGAAGCCATGTGCCGCCTGGCCGCGGATGCGCTTCAGCTGGACGTTGACGATGTGCTGGTGGCTTCCACCGGTGTCATCGGTCCGTCCATTGTGCTCGATCCCATCGAAAAAGGAATCCCCGCGTTGGTCGCTGAGCTTTCCAAAGAAGGCGGTACGAACGCCGCCGAAGCGATCATGACCACCGATACCGTCAAAAAAGAATTCGCTTACACCGTCACGCTGGGCGGCGTGGATTGCGTGCTGGGCGGCATCGCCAAGGGAAGCGGTATGATCGCGCCGAACATGGCCACCATGCTTTGCTTCCTGACCACCGACGCCGCGATCGACAGCCGTTTGCTCGACGAGGCGCTCCACGAAGTGGTCGGCGATACCTTCAATATGCTGTCTGTGGACGGCGATACCTCCACCAACGACAACGTCATCCTGCTGGCCAACGGTGCGGCAGGCAATCGTCCCATCACCGAAAAGGACGCGGATTACAAGACGTTCGTCGAAGCGCTCCATGCACTGTGCGCCGATCTTTGCCGCCGTTTGGCAAAGGACGGTGAGGGTGCCACGAAGTTGCTCGAAACCAAAGTGTACGGTGCGGCGACCGTTGAAGACGCACGCACCGTGGCGCGTTCGGTCAACCGTTCCTCGCTCCTCAAGGCCGCCATGTTCGGTGCGGACGCCAACTGGGGTCGCGTGCTGTGCGCGATCGGCTATTCGGGTGCGAAGGTCGATGTGACGGGGGTGCGCGTGCGTTTCCTCTCCCGCGCCGGCGAGATCACCGTTTGCGAGAACGGTGCGGGCATCCCCTTTGACGAGGATGTCGCCAAGACCGTGCTGACCGAGGACGAGATCGTCATCGAGATCACGCTGTCCGACGGCGAGGCAGCGGCGGTTGCCTACGGCTGTGACCTGACGTATGATTACGTGAAGATCAACGGCGATTATCGCACCTGATCGAAAGCGAGGTACATAGTATGAACATCACCATCACCGAGCGCGCGGAGATCTTGACCCAAGCGCTCCCCTATATCAAGCAATATGCGGGCAAGACCGTCGTCATCAAGTACGGCGGCAACGCCATGATCAACGAAGAACTCAAGAACGCCGTCATGGAAGACATGGTGCTGTTGAACACGGTGGGCATCAAGCTGGTGCTGGTGCACGGCGGCGGCCCCGAGATCAACGCCATGCTCGACAAGACGGGCAAGGAGTCGAAATTCGTGGGCGGTCTGCGCTATACCGACGAAGAGACGATGGACATCGTGCAGATGGTGCTCGCGGGCAAGGTCAACAAAGCGCTCGTGCAACAGATCACCGAAAACGGCGGTCGTGCGATCGGTCTTTGCGGTCTGGACGGCGGCATGCTGACAGCGACCCGCCATACAGAGCCGGATCTCGGTTTTGTCGGAGACATCACCCGCGTGGACGTGACGCTCTTGCGCAACTGCCTGGAAAACGATACCATTCCCGTTGTTGCCACCGTCGCAGGCGGTGCGGACGGTGAACGCTTCAACATCAACGCCGACATTGCCGCGGCGGAGATCGCCGCCGCTTTGGGCGCGGAGAAGCTCGTGCTGATGACCGACGTGCAGGGGCTTCTGCGCGACAAGGACGATCCGTCGAGCCTCATTTCGACGGTGCAGGTCAGCGAAGTGCCGCGTTTGAAGAAAGAGGGCGTGCTGTCGGGCGGTATGATCCCGAAGATCGAATGCTGTGTCGAAGCGGTGCGCCGCGGCGTACGTCGTACGCATATCATCGACGGTCGCATCCCCCACTCCATCCTCATTGAAATGCTCACCGATGAGGGCATCGGCACGATGTTCCTTTGAGGCGAAAGGACGGATTCCCCATGTCATTTGAAACCATCAAGCAACAACACGACAACGCTTTGATGCCGACGTACGGTCGTTTTCCCGTGGCACTCAAAGGCGGCAAAAACGCCACCGCCTACGACGAGGACGGCAAATGCTACATCGACTTCGGAAGCGGTATCGGCGTTACCTCGCTCGGCTACTGCGACGAGGGCTACATCAAGGCGGTGACGGAACAGCTTCACACCGCACAGCATTTTTCCAACCTCTACTACAACCAAACGCAGATCGACTGTGCGCAGTCGCTGTGCGAGCGCACCGGTATGGCGCGTGTGTTCTTCGGCAACTCCGGTGCGGAGGCGAACGAGTGCGCCATCAAGCTGGCACGCAAATACAGCTTTGACAAGTACGGCAAAGGGCGCTCGACGGTGATCACGCTGTGCAATTCCTTCCACGGACGCACCGTCACCACTCTGGCGGCGACGGGTCAGGATGTCTTCCACAACTACTTCTTCCCCTTCACGGGCGATTTCGTGTACGCGCCCGCCAACGACCTTGAGGCGCTCAAAACGTTCGACGACGGCACCGTTTGCGCGGTGATGCTTGAATGCGTGCAGGGCGAAGGCGGCGTGTTGCCGCTCGAAACCGACTATCTCCGTGCCGTGCGCCGTTTGTGCGACGAACACGATTGGGTGATGATCGTCGACGAGGTGCAAACGGGCATCGGTCGCACGGGCAAACTGCTCGCCATCGAACACGCGGACGTGAAGCCCGACGTGGTAACGCTTGCGAAAGGTCTCGGCGGCGGTCTGCCGATCGGCGCTTGCCTTTGTGCAGAGCGTTTTTCCGACGTGATGAGCGCCGGTATGCACGGCTCCACCTTCGGCGGTAACCCCGTCGTTTGCGCGGGTGCCTCGTATGTGCTGAGCGTGGTAGATACCCCCGAATTTCTCGCAGACGTGCGCCGTAAAGGCGAGTACATCACCGCGCGACTGCAAGCGATGCCGCACGTCAAAGCGGTGCGCGGACGCGGCATGATGCTCGGCGTGGTGCTTGAGGACGACATCGCCGCAAAGGACGTTGTCAACGCCTGCCTCGAAAACGGATTGCTGATTTTGACCGCGAAGACGCTTCTTCGTCTCTTGCCTCCCCTCTCCATCTCGCAGGAGGAACTGGATCGCGGTCTGACCATACTCGAAACCGTATTAAAGGAGTGGAACTGATTTATGAAACATTTGCTCAAACTGCTCGATCTTTCGAGCGAGGAGATCCTCGAGATCCTCAACACCGCCGATCAGCTCAAATATGAGCTCAAGCACGGCATCCCCCACCGTCATCTGGAAGGCAAGACGCTGGGTATGATCTTCCAAAAATCCTCGACGCGTACGCGCGTGTCGTTTGAAACGGGCATCTATCAGCTCGGCGGCACGGGCATGTTCCTGTCGTCGCGCGATCTGCAGATCGGTCGCGGCGAGCCGGTCGAGGATACCGCGCGTGTGCTGTCGCGTTACCTCGACGGCATCATGATCCGTACCTTTGAGCAAAAAGAGGTCGAAGATCTTGCCACCTACGGCTCCATTCCGATCATCAACGGTTTGACCGACTTCTGCCATCCCTGCCAGATCCTGGCCGACATGATGACCGTGCGCGAGCACAAAGGCTATCTCGACGGTCTGAAGATGTGCTACATCGGCGACGGCAACAACATGGCCAACTCCCTCATCGTGGGCGGTTTGAAATGCGGTCTGAGCGTGTCGATCGCTTGCCCCGAAGCCTATCAGCCCGATCAAAAGGTCCTCGACTTTGCCGCAGAATACGGCGACAAATTCCAAATGACGACCGATTGCAAGGAAGCCGCCGCGGATGCAGACGTGCTGTTCACCGATGTGTGGGCGTCGATGGGTCAGGAAGAGGAAGCCGCCGCCCGCCGCGACATCTTCAAGGGCTATCAGATCAACGACGAACTGTTGAAGGTCGCGAAATCCGATTGCATGGTGCAGCATTGCCTGCCCGCGCATCGCGGCGAAGAGATCACCGCCGAGGTGTTCGAAGCACACGCCGACGAGATCTTCGACGAAGCGGAGAACCGCCTGCACGCGCAAAAAGCGGTCATGCTCCTGACGATGGGTCAACAATAAGAGCCAAAATTCCCTCCGATGATGCGGAGGGAATTTTTTTGCTTGCACACAACGCATCTTTTTGGTATACTGAACTGTAGAATTTGACACGAAAAGGAGGGGCTCTTCGCATGAAGCCCTCAGCCGACGAATCCAAAACCCAAGCGATCCCCTCGCCTGCCGCATCGGAAGATCGCCCCAAAGAGGACGCCGCGTCCCCTAAAAAAGAAAAGAAAACAAAAAAGAGCGACCGTCCGTCGTCGTCGCCGCTTTTGTGGTTTATCGGTGCGTTTTTCGGCGGCTTGGTGCTGTTTTCGGTGATCGCCTATTTTCTGCTTCCCGTGTTCGGCGTTTCGTTCCCGTTCGGAAGCTCCGCAGAACCCACCGTCGCGACGCAGTCCACCGCCCCCACACAACCGACCGCGCGTTACAACCACACCGACCGTCTGTCGGCGGCGGTGTATATCACCGATAACAAGGATCAACTGCAATCCGCCACCATCGTGATGATCCAACCCGACACGATGGAGATCTCCGTTCTCGGACTGCCGGCTCAGCTCAAAATATCGAACGACGGTCCTGCGGATACGCTGTACAATCGCTTCGCGAGCGGACGTGCGCAGAGCGCACAAATGGCGCTGATGTCCTATTTCGGTAAATCGATTGACTATCATTTCACACTGTCGTACGACGACGCGGATGTGCTGTTCCGCGCGCTTCGCCAGCCGTTGATTTTCAATTTGCCCACCGATGTCAACGAGCAGAGCGCGGACAATCAATTCTCGATCCATCTGACCGCCGGCGAGCAGGCGCTCACCCCCGCGCAAACTGCGAACCTGTTGCAATACGACAACTGGCAAGGCGGTCTTTCTGAGCGTGCGCAGATCCACGCCACGATGATCTCGACGTTCCTTGCGCAATACATAACCCCCTCGCGCGACATCGCCGACGATTACGATACCCTTCGCCATCACGCTGACTGTAACCTCAGCGGCGAACGTTTCCGCGTTTTGGAGCCGATGCTCAAGGATATGGCGCAAAAGTATACTCAAGTGCGCCATGTCATCCATTACACGGAAGGCACGTATGAGGGCGCCGGTAACGCCCTATGCTTCACCCCGGGCTCGCAATCCATCGACAGCGTCAAAGCTACTTTGAACTGACAAACGCCCCGTATTCCGAAGAATACGGGGCGTTTTGATATAGGTGCTGAGTCCGGCATAATGCGAAGACAGCCATTCCACCGCCGGCGAGGCATAAGCGGTTTTTCGCCAATCAAAACCACCAGCTTAGCCGGTGGTTTGCACTGCCCCTATAAGGGGCCGTTACAGGCCGCGCTTGTAAGCGCATGGAACGGTTTGCCAACCGCATGTGTTGTACTGCAACCTGTAAACAGGCGAATAAGGCTTCCCCTTGAGGGGAAGCTGTCGAGCCGCAGGCGAGACGGATGAGGTGCCCTAC
>JAFQFZ010000039.1 GCA_017398425.1 Clostridia bacterium
GAGGGATGCACGGATAATAGATGGCATGTGTATCGGTATATGACGTATGAAGAGGATGTCGTGATAGCCAACGTAAATGTATTGGATTTGGATGATCCGCAAGCGTCTCCAAAGACGGTGTACACCTGCGCTTCGGAAGTGAGTGTTGAGGGCGTTTACAACGGTTGTATTTATATTGCAAGCGAAAACGGCGTTGTAAAGTACAATTTGGAAACCGATGAACAAACCGTATTGAACGATCGTTATGCGGAAAAATGCTACATTCTTGATGATACGTGGGTGTATTTTGTTTCCGATGATGCCTCGTTGTGGCGTGTGGCGCAGGATGGTTCTGTGGTGGAACACGTCTACGGATGAAGTGCTGACGGTGTTCTTTGACCGCCAAGGCACGAAACTGGAAACGAAACGAGAAAGGTTGTGAGAACATATGAAGAAATGGCTGTGTTTGCTGATAGGCATAGTGTTGTTGCTGTCTTCTTGTTCGGGCGCGGTGACGACGGTGTTGCAAGAAAACGAGCACGGCGTAGAGATTAGCGGTACGCCGGTGCAATCGTTGGATGGCCGTGTAGGTTATACCGGCTTGGCACGCAAGGGCGATGCGCTGTATTATGTCTACAACAAAGATACGATCACGATGAAAATTGTGGAGATTTCCGCCGATGGGGTCAAAACGATCTACACGGAGCCGTCATCGCCGCTTTCGGTAGAAGGCATGGTGGGAGCGCCGGCAATTCAGCTTTACGAAGATCAACTCATTGCGGTTGAGGATGACCGTATCATTCAATACGATTCGCAGACCGGTATATGGGAAACAAACGAGCGGTTATCGAGCATTCCCTATCTTTTCGGAGAATACTATTGTTTGAATGGTGATATTGTCTATCATTACAGTGAGGAAGACCCGGATGATGAATTTACGTATCGCCATTTTGTGGGATGCTATAGTGATGGATCGTTGAGAAGCTATGATAATGATGTCGAGTATTATCCGGATGCTGAGTCGACGGATTCGGTAGAATATTATCCGCAACGTCAGTTTGGTGGGACGGATGGCGAGTCGTTATATTACACGCAGTGGATATTGCACCCGGATGAGCAACAACAAACGGAGCTTCGACGCTATCATACTACGGACCGGACCGAAGACATTCTTTTCCGATCCGAAACGTATTCTGCAGCGGATTGGACGGAATACGTTGTGTTATGCGCATCTGAGGGTTATGTCGTATTTGAAAAAATACGGTATTGGGATGAAGAGAATCCTTATGAAATCTATTCGATGGCGACAACTCCTCAAGGGAAAACTCCGAAACGGATTTATGCCTCCGACGAAGATGTTGCCATAAGCGAGATCTATAACGATTGCGTGTATTTGGCAACAACGCAAGGCGTGATACGGTACAATTTGGAAACCGACGAACAAACCGTATTGAGCGATCGTTATGCGGAAAATTGCTACATTCTTGATGACACGTGGGTGTATTTTGTTTCCGACGATGCCTCGTTGTGGCGTGTGGCGCAGGATGGTTCTGTGGTGGAACACGTCTACGGATGAAGTGCTGACGGTGTGGTTTGACCGCCAAGGCACCAAACCGGAAGCCGTGCGAAGCGCGTTGTGATCGTGTTTTAAACATCGTTGTTTCAAAGAAAAAGCAGGCGCTCTTTGATGAGCGCCTGCTTGCTTTTATTCTTCGGTTTTGTTTTCTTTTGCGGTCGCGTTGTTTTCCTTGGCGTGGTGCATCAGCCAGATCACACCTGCCGCTACAGCCAGCACTGCCGCGCCGCCGACGATCCACCACGTCGGGTCGGGATCGGTCGTGGCGTTCGCACCATCGGGCGTGGAGGTGTGGGTGTCGGTCACGTTCTTTTGCAGGATAAAGCCGATCTGCTCGGCACGGTACAGATCCTCGGTGAGAGCTTCGGCGGCGGCTTTATTTTCGAGCGCGTTGATCGCGGTACGAAGAGCCTCCAGCGCAGACGGCTCGATGACACCGCTTGCAACCGCTTCGCCGGCGGTTGCAAGCGCCGTTTTGACAGCGCCTGCTTCGTCGGCGGTCATGCCCTCAAGCGGCAGGATCACGTTGTCAATGCGCTGAGCCATATAGCTCAGAAGCGTCTTGACCGATGCGTCGGGGTCAAGGAAGGGAGCAAGTGCCTTTTCGCGATAGACGGTGGTTGCGAGCGCCTCGGGCGCTTTCGCGGCCAAGAACGCTTTGGCTTCAAAGAAGTATTCGCCGTAGGTGCGATAGCTCTGATCCTCGCGCGCCTGACGCTCCATCATCGAAGCAGAGAGGGTGGTCAAGGCAGGCACGATCAACGCGTGATCGCCTGCGGCTTGCACCGCTTTGGTGATCTCGGGGCCGAAACCGTCGCCGTATGCCATCTGGTGCAACACGTCGATGTAGCCCTCGTTCACCCAACGCAGATACTCCTGGTTGAGATCGTTGTCTTCGGTCGGTGCGGTATCGGCGGCAATGATGACGCCGGGCGCTTCCTTGCGGATCATGTTGCTGACCGCGATCACCATCTGCGTCACACAGTCGCGGCGGTATTGCAACCAGTCGTTCCAGTAGTCGGCAGAGGATTCGTATTCGGGCGTCACGCCGTGACCGTAGGCGGCTTCAAAGCCGTCAAACGCCGCCTGCGTATAGCCGAAATCCAGCTCTCCGCGGTCGTAGTAGCGGATGTAGTCGAGCTCAAAGCCGTCGATGTCGTAGGTCGTGACGAGGTATTTGTAAAAATCGACAAGGTACGCGCGTGCTTCGTCATTCGCAGGGTCGATCATGTGGAACCCGTTGGGGTTGTCGGGCGAGCCTTGATGACTCAGCGAGAGCCATTCGGGATGATGGGCGGCAATGGTGTTGGCATAGCCTTTTTTTTCGTTGGCGTAGCCGACGTTCATGATCGGCATCCACAGATGACATTCCATGTCGTATTTGTGGCACGCGTCGATGTACGCCTGCAACACGTCGAAGTTGAAGCGCGGGTTGCGCACCATCGGATATTCTTCGGGCAGTTCGAAGATGTAGCTGTTGTCAAAGAAGCCTTCGACGCTGACGGTGTTGACACCGGCTTCGGACAGCTCCTTGATGTAATCGTCCACTTCCTGCGGCGTGCGCTGATCGGGGCGTACCCATACGCCGCGGTATTGCACGGGAACGCTGTCGCAAAGAGACGCTTTGACAAGGCTGAGCGCTTCGAGCGTCTCGTCGCACAGATCCGCAAACGCCGCGTCACTCTCGGCGCCCGCTTCAAAGGTCGCTTTGGCGGCGGCGATGCTCGCCTCGGCGGCGGCGTAATCGGCGTAGACAAAGTGCGCTTTCGCGTCGGCGATGGCCGCTTCCGCTTCGGTCATCGCGTTTTGCACGGCGGTGCGCAGACTTTCCTCGTCGTAGGCAAAGGTGATCGTCTTAGCGTCGCGATCCAGTTCGGCGCGCATGCCGAGGATCACCTGTGCGCGGAGCCAATCGGCGGCACGGCCGTGACCGGACACCACGTAGCCGTTCTTCGGAATGGCGTTGTCGTTGCCGCCCATCGACACGATCGCGCCGCTCTCGTCCACGACCACCTCATAGCCGTGGGCGTTGGTCTGCGACGACGATCCGCGCAGAAAATCGTAGATGATGAGTTGGTCTTCGTGGCGCGTGTCGTTCGTCGCATCGTAGCCTCGCGACACGGTGAAGAAGGGGGAGAGGTCGATCTCAAGCGGCACGTCGCTGACCGTGAGGGTCATCGTGCGGCGATCGAAGTAGACGTAATCGCCGACGCGGATGTGGTCGCGCACCCACGTTTTCATCATGGAGCCGCCTTCGGTCTCGTCGTCGTGTCCCGACACCACAAAGCCACCGGCCGGGATATCGCTGTTGCCCGAGCCGAGTTCGATGACGCAGTGGTTTTCATCGACGAGCGCTTCCGCACCCCACCAGTTGGTGCCGGTGGAATCGTCGTATTCGTCGGTGAAGATCACAAGCTCCCCGTCGTTTCGCGGACTGTTGACCGAGGCGACGGAGATGGTTTGACTGTCGGCGGCGGCGCAAAACGGGAACGCGCAAACCAACAGACATACGGTGCACAGGGCACTGAGCAGACGTTTCAAAGACATAAAAGGCACTCCTCCTCAAAGAGAATGGTCGTTTGAGGTCAGTATAGCAAGAACGAAAACAATATGCAAGACCAATTTTTTTGCGAGGAAGGTAGAAAAAACGAAAAAGATGTGGTATAATCATATTCTCTTGAAAATACCCCGTGGGAGATACTGAAAATGAGACGATTCCTTTCTTTTGTTATGTGTATAGCGTTGCTCGTCACGATGACGGCGGTCGGTGCGCCGTATGGTAAGACCTTAGAGGTCGAAGCGGCAGGCACCAAGCTGGTGGCGATCACGTTTGATGACGGGCCGTCGTTCCGCACGCCCGGTCTGCTTGATGAACTTCGCGCCATGGATGCGAAGGTGACCTTCTTCGTCAACGGCTCGAACGGACCTTACGCCGGTGCCGCCAACCGCCCGAGCGATCTGGATCGCATGGCGGCGGACGGTCACCAGATCGCCAACCACACGTTCAGTCACTCCGTCCCGTTTGACGGCTTATCTGCCTCGACGGTGCGCTCGGAGGTGGAAGGTGTCAACACCTACATTTACAACGCCGTCGGCGGCAAGTATCAAACGCTTGTCCGTACCCCGGGCGGTGCCAACTCGTCGACCATCCGCGCCAACGTCGATGCGCCCATCATTCTGTGGAGCGTCGACACGATGGATTGGAAGTTGCAGGATGCCACCGCCGTTTGCAACAACATTTTGAACTACGTCGATGACGGCAGCGTCGTGCTGTTGCACGATCTGTATGCACCGAGCATCGAAGGCGCTCTGCGCGCGATGCGTACGCTCAAGACGCGCGGCTACGAATTTGTGACGGTGTCGGAGCTGTTCCGCCGTCGCGGCATCGCGTTGCAAAACGGGGTGGTGTATACGGGCGCTTTCGGCACGGGTGTGGATCTGCCGGCGTACCGTGCGCCCTCGATCGCGGAGGACATCGGCATGACGGCAGGCTGTGCGCGTGTGACCCTCACCGCTCAAGACAGTGGTTTGACGCTGTATTACACCACCGACGGCACCACCCCGACCTTGTCGTCCAAGCGCTACACGGGACCGATGGACATCCCCTGTGACACGACGCTCAAGGTGATCGGTATCGACAAATTCGGCACACGCACTCCCGTCGCCTCCAAACGTATCGAAAAGCAGTACGACGGCGTGTTTGACGCAAGCTACTATCTGTCGCGCTATCCCGAATTGCATCAGCAATACGGCACGGACGAAAAAGCGCTTCTCGACCACTTCCTGAAAACCGGCTTGTACGAGGGACGTCAGGCAAGTCCTTTGTTTGCGATCGACTATTATATGACGCAGTACCGCGACCTTTCGTCGATCTACGGTGCCAACCGCACCGCTTATATGGCGCACTTCCAATCGACGGGCATGAAAGAGGGCAGAAGAGGCTCGGTGCAATTCGATCCCGTGTCCTATCGCTTGCAGTATGCGGATCTGCGCCGCGCGTTCAAGAACGACTGGAAAAAATATTATATGCACTATCTGCGCGCAGGCATGAAGGAGAATCGTGCCGGCACCGGTTGCCGCTACATGGAAAACGCCTTGACCGTGTATGAGGGACGAGACTATGCGTCGGTCTACAACTACGCCTATTATACGACCAAGTACCCCGACATCCTGAAAGCCTTCGGCTACGACGACGAAGCGACCCTGCGCCACTTCGTCAAAGCGGGTATGAAAGAGAAGCGTCAAGGCAACGCGCAGTTTGACGTGCGCTCTTACTATCGGCAGTATCCCGACCTGCGCCGCGTCTACGGTCAGAGCTTCGAAAAGTACTACCTCCATTACATTGCCAACGGCAAGCGCGAGGGACGCGCGTCGCGCGGATGCGCGGTGATGATGTCGCCGACGACGGTGTACGCCGGGGTCGACTACGCCGCCGTGTATGACTACACCTACTACCTTGAGCATCAACCGCAGGTGCTTGCCGAATGCGGCGAGGACGACACCGCTGTGCTTCGCCACTTCGCCACCGTCGGTATGCCCAAAGGCGTGCAAGGAAATGAAGCCTTTTCGGTGGAGTCGTATTATAAGCAGTATCCCGATCTGCGCCGCGCGTTCGGTACGGACCTGACGCGCTACTACTATCACTACATCAAAGTCGGCAAGCGTGAGGGGCGTCGCACGAGCGGTTGCACCGCCATGGTCGGTTACACCACCGTGCAAAACGGGGTGGATTACGCCGCCGTATACGACTACAACACCTACATGCGGTTGCATCCCGATCTCGCTAAGGTGTACAAATGGAACGAAAAGGCGGCGCTGGCGCATTTCGTGCGCTTCGGTGTGCGCGAGGGTCGTCAAGCGTCCGATGCCTTCAGCGTCAAAACGTATCGCGCACGGTACGCGGATTTGCAAAAGGCGTTCGGCGATGCGTATGAAAAGTACGTCAACCATTATCTCAAGTGCGGCATCCGCGAAGGTCGCCGCGGTATCTAAACTATGAAAAACCGCCGCGCTATGCGGCGCGGCGGTTTTTGATATTTAGCAAAGGGGCGATATAAGATGAAACTGGTATCCTTCGGTGAAGTCCTGTTTGATGTATATCCCGATGCGGCGCACATCGGTGGTGCACCGCTCAACGTGGCGGCGCACACGGCATTGCACGGTGCGACGGTGCAGATGCTTTCGGCGGTCGGTGACGACGCGCTCGGTCAGCGCGCGCTCGAGCAGATGCGCGTGTGGGGCATCGGTACGGATTTGGTGACGGTGCATACCGATCTGCCGACGGGCGCTTGTAACGTGACGCTCGATGCCAACGGCATCCCGTCCTATGCTCTGGCAGAGAACACGGCGTGGGATCGCATCGAAGCGCCCGCTGCACCGCTCAACGCCGACGTGCTGTATTTCGGCACGCTGGCCCTGCGCAGTGAAGCCAACCGCAACACGCTGTCTCGTGTGCTTGCGGAAAACACGTTTGCCGAGGTGGTGGCGGATGTCAACATCCGCCGTCCGTTCTTCAACGAAACGACCATCCTCTTTGCACTCAAAAATGCGACGATCCTCAAGCTCAGCGACGAAGACTGGGAGCAGATGCGTGCGTTTGTCCCGTCGGTGACCGCCGAGGAACCCGAAGCGATCTGCCGTGCGCTTGCGTCGCTCTTTGATAACCTGCGCGTGATCCTTTGGACGCAGGGTGGCGACGGTGCGTGCGCGTGGGAAGCGGCGACCGCCACGTGGATCCATCAACCTGCCGTGAAGGCGACGGTGGTGTCCACCGTCGGTGCGGGCGACAGCTTTGCGTCGTCGTTCCTGGCGCGCCGTCAGGAGGGTGCGTCGATCGCCGCGTGTTTGAAGCACGCCGCAACGGTGGCGGCGCTGGTCGTCTCGAATGAGTCGGCAGTCCCCGCCTACGACCCGAACGTCTTATCCGTCTGACTGCTTGCGGAAGGCGGTCGGGGACATGCCGTACTGCTTTCGGAACACGCGATTGAAGGTGCGGATGGTCGCAAATCCCGCCATATCCGATACTTCGGTCACGGAATAGGTCTTGTTTTTGAGCAACTGCACGGCGTTGTTCAGCCGCAGGGTATTGATATGGTCGCAAAACCCGATGCCCAGTCGCGTGCTGAAAATGTGCGACACGGTGCTTTTGCTCAGTTCCAACTCGGCGGCTACGGAGGCGATGCTGATGTCCTCTTTGTAGTGCTCCGTGCAATATTGCAGAATGCGCAGAACGGTATCACTCGATACCGTTCCTTTTTCTATGGAGTAAAAGGTGATCAGCTTTTCAAAGAACGCCGTCAAATACGCTTCGATGACGGTGCTGTAGCCGTCTCGCTCGAATTCTTCAAGTGCCATGGTCAGGAGCGCCACGGTGTTCGTGTCCGCCGCGGTGGTCGCTTGTAAGGGATAGCCTTTCAAGAACAGCTCATATTGGTTCGGGAGCATCGTCGGCTTGAGAACGAGGAGAATGTAATCCCCGTTACTGCTGTCGGTGTAGTGATGCACCTGGTTGGGGAAAACCAGGAAAAACTGCCCCTCCTCCACGCGGTAGGCGCGACCGTCGCAGTAGGCGATCGAAAAGCCGCGCTTGACAAACACCAGCTCAATATCCTCGTGGATGTGGGCAGGATAATCCAATTGCTTCGTGGAATAAAACGCAGGCTCTTGTTTGGTTTCACGAAAGACTTTCCGCATAGAATCCCCTTCTTTTGCATTTTTTGTCCGATAAACACCGTTTTATGACTTGTATTGTAACAGAATTTGTCCTATAATACAATAGGATACATAAGATTTTAATTATTTTGAACCGTTTTGGATATGTTGCACAAAAGCTGTGCGGTGTTTTTGGAAACAAGGTTGGTACAAAAAGGTATGTATACCTGATCACATAATCTTTAGGAGGAAACAGTATGAAGCAGATCATCAAAAGCAGCATCGGCATCCTGTGTGCGCTGGCGTTATTGTTGACGGCGCTTCCCGCCATCGTCTTGACGACGGAGCCGCTCACGGCGGATGCGGCGGTGACGCACCTTCCCGTGCAACGCCAGTACGATGCAAAATGGAAGAACTATTACATCGGCGGTCGTTCCATGTATCAGACCGCTTGCGGTATCTTCTCCATCGTCAACTCGGTCGGTTGGTTGACCGGCAAGTCGATGGACGTTATGGAAGTGGGTCGTTGGGCGTACAGCATCAAGGCGTTCAACTACTCTTCCGGCGGCACGACACGTTCGTTGCTCTATCCGAAGCTCCAAGCGAAGTACGGCGCGCAGTACGGCTTCACCGTGGACTGCAACGGCACGCAAGGCTACTGGGCCGGTGCGTCCAGCTCCCGCCTGAAGAATCACCTTGAGAACGGCGGCGTGGCGATCGCGCACGTGAAGGGTCACTTCATCGCGGTCGTTGATTACGATCGTTCCAGCAACAAGTTCCGCATCTTTGACAGTGCTCCCAGCTCGGCGCGCGGCAGTAACGTCTACGGCGAGTATGGTCTCGGTGACGTGTGGCTTTCGCAGAGCTTCCTGCAGACGACGGCCAAGATGACCATCGACTGGTACTGCCTGCTCTCGAGCACTACGCCCGTGACTCCCGCGGACACCGCGGAAAAGATCGGCACCTGGCAGCTCAACAGCAAAGCGCCCGCCAGCGACCCCCTCAACGTCCGTGAGGGCCCCGGCACCTCCTACACCGATATCGGTGACTTGGTCCAGGGCGACATCGTCTACACCAGCGAGCTTTCGGGCAGCTGGGGCAAGATCAAGAAGATGGACAGCGGTCTCGAAGGCTGGGCGAGTGTTTCGAGCTACGCGGATTACATCGGCGTGGACGCGCTCGGCGGCACCCCGACGCCCGCGTGGGGCGATGTGAGCACCTATCTGGACGAAAACGGTCGCCGCACCATCATCAACAACTCCGCCACCGACACGGTGGGTTACGATTTGCTGTTGCCCATCGATATCGGTGTGGACACCACGCCCTACATGAGCCTGCAGATCACCCCGAACTACGGCAACGGCTACTATTTCGGTATTTCGCAAAACGGCAGCAGTCACTTCATGTTGCGCGACTGCAGCTCGAGCAGTCAGCTGGTCGTGGCGGAAACCGCGCCTTTCATGACCACGTGGGAGAAGTTGGAGATCGACCTGCGTGACTGGTGGAAACCCGAAGGCGGCGAGAAAATCAACATGGTGCGTATCTATGTGGCGCCCTCCTCTTCGATCACGGTTGATTATTTCTACTTTGCCGCGGCGAGCGGTAAGGTCACCGATACGACCTACAACCTCATTCGTCAAGCGACTCCCATCATTAACGAGAACCTGATGGATCCCAACTCGATCGCAGTCGAGAGCTATGATCGCAAAGGTTCCTATTCCTACGACAACGGTCGTTTGACGGTCACCTCCAACAGCCCTGAAGGCTACTCGGTCGTGTTCAACCTCAACAAGGACTTCAAACCCGCCGAGACGAAGAACTGGCTCTTTGACCTGACTTCGACCACCGGCTTTGACGTGCAGCTCGTGGCGACGACCTCGGTCGGTGATTGGAACTACGGCTTGGTTGCCGACTTCTGGCCGGGTCTGTGCGATACCCTCGAAGACGGCTATCTCCCCGCCGAGACCTACAAAGGCGAGTGCGACGTGTACAGCTGCTACACCTGGAACAACAACCTGCCCGCCAACGGTGTCAGCACCATCAAGCAAGTGCGTGTGGTTCTGGCAGGCGAAGGCACCCTGACGCTGAACTCTTTGCAGGTTTCCAATACGACCGACATCGTGCGTTATGCGGACGGTCTGCAGAAGGAAGAGACCACCACCGGCGGTCTCAAGGGCGACGTGGACGGCAACGGCTCGGTTTCGACCGCGGATGCGCGCGAACTGCTGATGCTGCTCCTCACCGGTACCGGTATGGACGACAGCATGAAGGCGATCGCGGACTTCAACGGCGACGGTGAGGTTTCGACCTCCGATGCCCGTGAACTGCTCCTTTCGGTGCTTCTCTAAAGAGTAACGAAAAATCCCCTCGACATTGGTCGAGGGGATTTTTTTGCGTTTTTCACAGTGTGATGATGTGCAGGTCTTCGATGGTGGTTCCAGCGCATACGGCAATGCGCGCACCGCTCGGAAGACGAAATTCACGAAATTGCCACGACGCATCGACGGGGGCGGTCACAAGTGTCGCGCCGTTGTTCGTGAGCGAAAAACAAAAGCGCTCCATCCCGACGGACAATCCCTTGCCGCACGCCTTGACCGCACTTTCCTTGAGCGTCCAAAAGCGCAACGCGGCATCGAGGCGTTCGTGTGGTGGGAGGGACGTGAGAAACGCTTTCTCGGCATTACCGCAAACGCGTTCTGTGACCTTCAGGAGCGCGTCTCGCGGATGCTCGACGTCACACCCGACTTCCGTGTCCGACACGGCACAGACCGCCACAGAACCGCTGTGTGAGAGATTAAAACCGAACGGCTTCCCTTCTGGGTGCGGCTTGCCGTGTGCGTCGCGCACAAGCGACGCTTTGGGCAAGCCCAGAACATTCGACGCGCGCCACAGCAGAAGCTCCGCACCAAGTGAGGCGCGCTGTGCAACGGGAGAGTGCAGGCGGTCGACCGCCGCGCGCCGCGCGTCGCTCACCGCGTCATAGGCACGGCGGTACGCGTCACCGACGAGTGCACTCGTGTCGGCAACGAAAACGTGGGTCGTGTTCAAGCATTTCCCTCCTTAGCGGTATCGTTTTCTTCAGTATATCACAGTTCTTTCGCAGTCGCAACGTGGAATTGTTATTGAAAATCGAGAGCGGTTGTTTTATAATAGAACCGGATGATATTACCTTGCCTCAAAGGAGGATGCTGTATGAATATGTTCGGTCGTATAGTGGGGATCGTGGGCGTTGTGTGCGGACTGTTGCTGTCACCGTTCACGCTGTGCGGTGTCGCACAGGCAGAAAATGCCCCTTTGCTTCAAAGCGGACGCTTTGAGACGGACAACAGCTTTTTGACCTACGAGCAATATGAAATGCTCGGGTTTGTCGGTTTGGGGTCTGCCGCGTCGCAGGATCTGGACCCGACCGCGCACCCTCTGCAGGATTACAACGACCCGTCCCTGACCTACACGGGAAACGTGGAATACGGTTGGTCGAATCCGCAGGTGCTCAGCGTGATGCTGTCCTCGCCCTACTGGGATGAGCTGAACTACGGTGCGGACATGGGAGCCGCCGGCAGCACCAAATACACGGTGACAAGCGGTGTGGATATCGGCGGTACACTGGGGTATGACATCACGCTGTCCACCTCCTGCTCGGTGGCGGCGCGCGCGACCGCGGTCGGAAACGGAGCCGGTGCCGGTTTTGATGTGGGGGCGGCCGCCGGCTTTGCGCAAACGGTGCAGAGAAACAAAACCCAAAGCACGAGCTTTACCTTCGAAGCCGGTGCCGGGGACGACCACGTGGCGATGGTGGTGTTCCCGATGGCGGTGTATCAGTACGAATGGACGGTGAACGGCGAGAAGCAGTATGTGTTTGCCACAGTCCAGCTTACGCCGGTATTTGCCATGCAGACGCTCACCAACTACAACCGCGTTGCCAAACGATACAATCTGAACACCGACAGCACGCACTTGGTGCTTCCCGTGTTTGATATGCAGGATATTTGCCCCGGCTATACCCCGGGAGACCCGACAGGATGCTTCTCTGTGGAAAAGGGGTTACCGCAAGGCTTCACGATGATCAACGGAGCCTGGATGCCCTCGACGGTCGGTGACACGCCCACCGCCGACCAAATTCGCGGCGAAACGCTGGTCTCCGCCTACGATTACACCGTCAGCCTCGGCAACGCCGACACCGGCGCGGAATCGAGTCTGGAAGTGTCCACCGCCGTCGGCGTATCGGGCGAAGTGCATGTGGCACTTTCCGGCTCGGTCTACGGCGAAGCCATCGGCGGATTTGATCTGTTTGGGTTTAACGGTGAGGTCGCCGTACGGTCCACGTGGGGTGTGGAGTGCGGCGTGTCGCTGAGCACTTCACGCGTGATCAGCCGCGGCAACGCCTATTCCATGGAGTTTATCGATCTTCCGTCTTCGGCGGCGACCGGTGTGACGGGACAAAATATCCCGAAAAGCGACTATGCGTTTCAAGCGCGGCTGGCGGTGTGGATGCCGACGGCCAAAGGGGAAAACGTAGCGTATGCCCCGTGCATCATCAGCCCCTTGACGGAGTTTTCCTCTGCAATGCCGTTGTATTTGCCCGACGATCTGCACGTGTCCGCTGTGACGCGTGACAGCATCACGCTGGCATGGTCGAACCCCGAAGAGTCGCCGCGCCTGCCGGATGTATATGCAGTGCATATGAAATCGGTCGGCGTCACGTCGGCGTATTCCGAACGCACCACCGTCGATGCCGCGGCGCAGTCGATCACGATCGAGGGTTTGACTCCGAACACCACCTATGAGTTCGCGCTGTCGGCGCGCAAGGGCGAGCAAAACGGCGTGATCGGTCCATCGGTGACGGTGACTACGGTCGGCGACGGCTATCCGACCGTCACAAAGCAACCGACCGATCTGGTGGCTAAAGAGACGGAGAGAGCGGAGTTTTCCGTCGAAGCCGTGCCGTTTGAAAACGGCGCGAAGCTGACCTATCAATGGTATCGGTTGGACGAGGGACGCTACGGCGCTTCGTGGACAAAGCTGATCGGACAAACCTCCGCCGTGTTCAACGCGGCGTACTATACCGCCGACGGTACGATCGGACGTGAAGATCGGGAAACGCTTGACGGTACGATCTACGCCTGCCTCATCACCGAACAGCGCGCGTCGGGTGCGGTGAACATCAATTCCAACGCCGTGCGCCTGACCATCGATAACACCTACACTATCAAGAATTACAAAGAGCTTCGCGAACTGGCGCTCAGGGTGTCGCTCGGTGATCGGGAGGCGGCAAAGGCTACCTACTATCTCGACAACGACATCGATGCCGCCGCGGGAGTGGAATGGGACGTCCCCATCGGTAGTGAGAGCGTTCCGTTTGTCGGAGCGTTTGACGGCCGCGGTCATACCATCCGCGGTCTGCATTACAGCGGCTACGATGCGCTCGGCTACCACGGTTTGTTCGGCGTTGTGTCCGATGCCGAACTGACGCGCATCTCGCTGGAGCAGGTGAACTTCAATGTACAAGCCGCGTCGTTCGGTACGATCTGCGGCATGGCCACAAACGCAACAACCATCCGCGATTGCGCGGTCAGCGGCAAGATCAACGTCATCAACCGCACCTATGCCGGCGGCATTTGCGGGTATGCGGCGTCGGGCAATGTGACGGTCGAACGTTGCCTTGTGAATGCCGAGATGGACACACGCGTCACCTATGCCGGCGGCATCTGCGGCTTTACCCGAGGTGATGTTCGCAACGTCGGCGTGGTTGGATCGCTCAAGGCGAAAAACCCCGCGTCTGACGGTCCCGACGGCGATGCACCCGCCGGCTACGCGGGCGGTGTGTGCGGCTATTCGAAGGGCACTGTTTCCGATTCCTATTGCCGCGCCGACGTGGCCTACGGTCCGCACTATCGCAGCAATATCACCAACGGCGCGCAAAGCAATTGCTATTACTACACTCCCACCGGCAACGGATCGGGTAATGTGCGCAGTGCGGCGGCGTTTGAAAGCGGTCAGGTCGCCTTTGAACTGAACAACGGCGTGACCGACGGCACACAGCCGTTCTATCAAGATCTCGATAACGGCAACACTCCGCAAGCTTATCCCGTGCTTGTCAACAACGGAGACAACACGGTCTACGCCACCGAAGCGGGCGGTTATTCCAACGTGCAGATCATCGGTTCGTCGCCCGACCGCCCGCAGGACGATGCCGTGTCGTCGCCGCCGACGGGGGAATCGGATCCGATGTGGCTGTGGATGATCGGTTTGACGGCCATCTCGTTGCTGTCGGTGACTCTGATCGGCAAACGCCGAAAAGCCAAATCGTATTAAAAAAACGAATCGCCCCTGCTTTTGAAAAAAGCAGGGGCGATTCGCGTTTCAGATCACGCGATCATCCCAGGAGACTGAGGATGATCTGACGTGCATCGACGGTGGAGACGGTACCGTCGTGGTTGTAATCGGCGTAGGTGAGTTGTTCTTCGGTAAGTACATTGGGATCGATGGTGTATTTAAGCACTTCGCGGCAATCGGTGGTGTTGACCGCGCCGTCCATGGTGACGTCACCGATGTCGTAGGTCGGCTCATCGGGATCGACGGGCGGTTCCACGGGCGGCTCGACAACGGGCGGTGCGTTCGGATCGACCGCTGTAATGACGTAGGTGGGCTTACCGGCAAGACCCGGCTTGTGGTAATCAATGCCGTTCTTGTGGCGGTAGACCACGCGGTAGAAGGTGTTGGGAGTCAATCCCGTAAAGGTGCCCGATTCCTGCCATGTCTCGCCGCCGTCGATGCTGATATCGTATCCGGTGCGCTCCGACACGACGACCGTATCGTGGGTGAAGGACACCAGCGGCGGTACCTGCGAGGTGGCGGTGGTCTTGGTGGTGTATTCTAAGGTGATCGGCTCACTTGTCAGCGAACCGCGATAACTGCCCGTTGCCGTCACCTTAACGGTGATCTGCGAGCCGATGTACGACACGGCCGGCGTGTAGGTGCTCTTCGTTGCACCCGAGATCGCTTTGCCGTCGGCGTACCACTGATAGGAGAGCGTCGCGGCGTACGGTTTGACGGTAAACGTACCGGCAGTCAGCGTCGCACGGTATTCGGGAGCGCCGAGGATCTCCACTTCGCCCGAGATGGTCTTGCCGCTCGCCGTCGCGTAGCCGAACTGCTCGTCCATCCAGGCGATACGACCCTTCATATAGTTCTTCAGATATTGCGTCTGCGCAAGCCACGATGTTTCACCGAGCTGAATGGCAGGAACGGAGAGCCACGAGGTGTTCGCGACCGCCGAGTCGTAGTTGTCGTGCCACAGCGCAAAGTTGTCGTTGGCGGCATCTTCAAGGTAGGGGACAAGACGGTCGATGTCTTCGAAGATCTTCTCAAGGATACCGCGGTCGTGCAGATCGGCCCAGCGTTTTTCCACCGCTGTGACGAAGCTGTCCATCTCGAACAGATTCTCATACCAGTCGGCGCGTTCGGTTTCGCGCGTGCGCCAACCGGTGGGATCGTCAATCTTGCTGTAAGCCACGGCACCCGAGCCGAGGTCGAAGTCCCATGCGGGACCCATAAAGAGCTTGCCGTCCTTATCCTTGAACAGCTTGACGCTGGAGAGGAAGTTGGAGTCGGTGTTTTTGAACGTCTCGTTGATGAGATACCAGTCGATGAAGCCGTCCATGTCGATATAATCCCACACGCGCTCGTCTTGTGCGCGGATCAGATCGTTGACGGTTTGCAGATAGGTTTCGATGTAGTTGAGTTGTTCTTTGGAGGGGATCTCCGGCGTTTTGACCTGCACATACAGCTCTTGCTTGGAATAGCCGCCGGTGTTTTCGATCACGAAATACGCCGCACCCTCCGATTCGTATTCCGCAAGAACGCGGGAGGAATCC
This sequence comes from Clostridia bacterium, assembly GCA_017398425.1. Classification (GTDB taxonomy): domain Bacteria; phylum Bacillota; class Clostridia; order Oscillospirales; family Acutalibacteraceae; genus RGIG1959. The sequence continues at coordinate 16,081 of JAFQFZ010000039.1, forward strand.
TCGATCTCGAGGTAGTAGCCGACGTTGCCTTCGGGATAGAGCTGGACATCGTTGTCATCGAATTCGTCGCCGCTTTCGTCGATGGCGATGCGGGTGTCGTCGACCTGCACATGGTCGCCCATGTCATACAATCCGAGGTAGGTACCGTTGAGGTACACTTCCACCGGGCGCATGCGCGGCACATAGACTTGGAAACCGGTGGTTTCGGCGGTGAAGGCGCTGAGTCGCGCACCGAAGCTGTAGGCAACGTCGTTGCGGATGGAAGCGGGATCCAGGAAGTTCGCCAAAAGCACCCAGCTCTTGGCTTTTCCGAGACCGAACACGTTTTGTTTGCTGTCAAACTTGATGCGATAGGGCTTCTTGTCATACAGCGAGGTGGAGTTGCCGCGCAGTTTGATGCCGCCCGTTGCCGCGATGATGTCCTTGCCGCCGTAGATGTCCGCACCGAGGACGGAAATCTCCGTCGGAACGTAATTGATCTTGTCGGGAATGGGAGCGTTCTCGGTATCGATGAGCACCACAGGGATGCCGTTGTTTTCATCTACGATGGAGATCTGATATTCGGCGCGCGTGTTGTTGCCGTATACGATCAGCTCGTTTTCTTTCTTCAGCGTCACAGCCGTCTCGCCCGAGGTGATCTCGGTGCCGTTGAAGGTGACGGAATCTCCTTCAAACGCAAACTGCGGGATCAGCTCCGCGCCGACAAGGAGCGGATGGATTTTGGCGTTTTCCAGCACACGTCCGTCGCAAAGGGCGGTAAATTCCACGTCCCACGCAAGCCAGGCGTTGAGGGATTTCGGGAACGTCAGGGATGTCAGTTGGCATCCGTTTTGCCCCCGGTAGACGGTGTAGCTGTCGAATGCCCAAACGGTACTCGGAAGAAGACCGATCAGCATCACGACAGCCAACAGAGTGGCAACGATTTTTTTCATGTTGAGAACCTCCTCTTATCAATCAGTCGTCCCTCTCGGAGGAGAACGACAAAATGTCTCCGTTGGCGGCGTCGATGAGATATTCGTATTCGACGCCTCGATATTGAAACTCAAGTGCGTAGCGGATGTGGCCGCCTTGGTTTCTTGTGCGGATGTCCACGCGAATCGACAAATCGGGCACGTTGGCGTGCCGGAGTGCGATCTCCCGCGCTTGCTCGGCGGTAATGGGCATCGCTTTCGTTGCGGTCGTCGCAACGACCGTTGTCGTCGTGAGCGTTGTGGATTTCATGGTGGTTGAAGTCGCCGGCGTTGTCGAAGTCACCGTTGTGACCGGTGCGATCGTCGTTGCGGGAACCGATGCTTTGGTGGGGATAGTCACTTTGGTGGGTGCCGTGGTACGGATCTCCGTAGGACGGACGGTGCTTTCGGGACGGTCGTCCGCTTCTTTCTCCGCTTTCAGGATCGTGCCGTCCACGGCGTGAACGAGATATTCGTATTCCGTGGATTCAAACGTGAATTCCACTTCATAACACAGGACTCCGTTTTCACAGTCCCACTCCGCTTCCAGCTCGGTCACCGCGTCGGCCGTCAGCGTGGCATGCGCCAGCGCCGCCGCGGTCGCACGTTCGCGCCCGATGTACGCCCGTTCGCTTGCGTGACCGCGTCCGTGGACGGCAGGGAGCGCGATCTTTTCTGTCAACAAATGCAGGTCGTTGATCGGAAGTGTCGCCAAGCTCTCGAAGGTCTTAGTTTGGAGCGGATCGGCTTCGAGAATGCGACGCACCAACGCCGCTTTGCCAAGGCTGATGCCATGGGCATCGGCAAGCGCTTTCAGCTCGTCGTCCTTGACGACACGCTGGCTGAGTACCGCGCCCTCGACCTGTTTGTCGGCCATGGTGCCGATCACTTCGTCGGTCAATTGTTGTTGCAACGTTTGCGCGTAGGTGTCATCGTCGTTATCAATGGTGATGAGAACGGAGTTTGCGGTATCGCTCAGATACCCGCCCTCCACCATAGAATCCACCAGCGCATCCACGGTATCGTTCAGCGAACGATCTTTCCAGTCGGTTTTTGCGAGGATCGCCTCGCCGTCGGCGTTCAGGGCGCGGACTTCAAGCACGGTTTCTTCTTTGTCCATAGAAATGGATACGCTGGGGTTGACGTCGAGCGAGACGACCGTCTCTGTCTTTGATGCGAGGGGTAAGGGAGTATCCCTTCTCGAGAAATGCGAGATCATCGCACCGCCGATCACGGTCAACACCAGGGCGGCGGCGACGCTCATGGCGATATAGCGCCGAAAATGGGTTATTTTCGGGGGAGACGGAGGCGATTCCTCGCACGCGTCCAAAACTTCCTCGGATAAAGGCGGAACGGATAGCGCACCAAACCCATGTTGAACGTATTGTTCGATCTGTCGTTTTTTCATGCAGTATCCCCTTTTTCTAAAATCACACGTAGCTTCTTCAAAGCGCGGCTGTATTTGGACAGCACGGTCGGTAACGCGAGATGTAAGATTTGGGCAATTTCGCGATGGCGAAAACCACTCACCGCATGCAACACCACGATCTGTCGTTCTTCGTCGGACAGACGGTTCATGCAAGCGGACAAGGCCAATCGATCTTCGGTCGTGCACGGTATGCGGTCGTCGATCCATCCTTGCTCATCTTCTTCGGAGAGCGGGGTGGTTTTTTGCCGTGTGCGCAGCACCTGTACACAACGGTTATGTACAATGGTATAGATCCATGCTTTCGCTTTCCCTTGCGGGCGATAGGTTTTAGTGCCATGCACGATGGAAAGAAAGCTGTCCTGCAACACGTCCTGCGCGTCGTGCTCGTTTTGCACGACGGACAAGGCATAACCGTAGACCTCCTTGGAGATCGCTTCGTACAGACGCTGTAAGGCGTCACGGTCTCCCTGTCGTACGCGGTCAAGGAGATCGTCCAAATCCGGTGAGGCTGTGCTGTTCGCTACCGACGTCAAGTAGACTGTCAGCACATTTCTCAACTCCTTTCATATACTTTAACGCGTGAACAAGGCATTTTATTGCACCGAATATAAAAAATTACGCGCCGCGACCGAAATTATCAGCCGCGACGCGTTGTCGTTGGTAGATCAGCGTTTGGCGCTGAGACGTTCTTTTTTGGCTTTTTTCGAGAAATAGATCTCGTTGCTGACCACAAAGATCAGCGAGATCACCATCACAAGGTAGTAGCTGAGCAGTCGCCAGATCAGCATCACGCTGCTGGCATCGAGTTCAATGGCTTCGGTCACGATCTTCTCACCGATCAAGAACATAATGATGCATTTGAACACCTGACAAGCCGAGCCTTCCGTCGAACCCGAGGCACCGGGTGTGGGGATGAAGCCGACCGCAGTGATGGCAAACGACGTGCCGCACAGCACCATGAAGAAGTGCGAGAAATTGACGGGGATCCCGAGCGCCAACAGCGCAAAGAAGGTCGAACCGTAGAAGAAGACGAATGCGGCGATCTTGGTCAGCACCGCCAAGAGGCATTCCTTTTTGTGCTTCATCAGATCCGAAAACGCTTCCTGAACCTGCGTGAAATACTCTTTCGCACCGGCTTCTTTGGACTTCAAGAACGCGAGCAAGCGAAACTTGCCGAAGAAGCGGATCATGCGAAGAAGCGCGTTGCGAAGTCCTTTGCTGGTGCCCAGCGCGATCATGATGACCATCATCGAGAAGTTCAGCGCATAGCCGATGACAATGACGGGAATGAACGCAGGGTCGATGTGAGCGGTCAACTCCTCAAAATAGAACAAGCCGAGCAGCGAAAAACCGGTCGTCACGATCATGTAAATGATGAGGTTGGTGAGCAACAGACCGGTCGATTCGCCGATCTTCACCTTTGCGCGGGAGAAGGAGTGCGCCTGGAACGGTTGACCGCCTGTCGCGAGCGGCGTGATGCCGTTGAAGAAAAACTCCGTCATCGCGATCGAATAGGTCAGCTTGCCGGAGATCTTGCATCCGCGCGCCTTGGTGAGAATGCACAGCGACAGCGGATACAACGCCATGTACACAAGAAGCATGCAGGCACCCAGCAGGATGTACACCGGGTTGGCAGAAGCGAGCTTTTCCATAATACCCGGCAGGTCGTTGAACGACAACACCGTAAAGAACAGACACACCGCAATCAGCGCATACACCAAGAACAAGACGATCTTTTTTGCGCTGAGAGGGTTTTTTTGAGACGAATTATCCAAAACCATGCTCCTTTCACAGCAAGGCAGAACACCGCTGAGATATGTAGTACAGTATATTATACCGAATAATTCGTGATTCGTCAAATGTTGTCGACAGAAATTTACCGATTGTTAAGAAGTTGTAATTAACGCATCTCCCGAAAGCGTCACCGAATCCTCGATGACGCTTTCGGGAGGGTCAGTCGACGGAAAGATGGACAAAGTTTCCGCTGAAAGACCACACGAAGTCCTCCTCCGGATTGCTTGAGGAAGAGATAAAGTTCAAATCCGAAATGAGGATTTCGGAATAGGAGGCAGGTGCCAGTGCTTTGAACGTGAGTCGGAAGAGCGGTTCGCCGTTTGTGTGGTTGCCGACCGAGCGGTGCGTGTCAAATTCGATGCGCACCGTGCCGTCTTCCGATTTGGAGGACGAAAACGCCGTGCCGTCCGGGAAGGCGGTGGCGGCGATGCCGTTTACATAGGGGTTTTGGACACCCTCGCCGTTGACTGCGACCAATTCCATCACGTTCGCGTCGTAGGCGACGGTGAGCGAGCCTTTCACAAGGCAGGTCGTTCCGTTTGAGGAAAACGGGACGGTAAACAGCTCACCGACCGTTCCCACGGTTTCTACGGGAGAAAAGCGGACGAAGTGTACGATCGCTCCGAGCGGCGGCAACATACCACCATCGTGTTTTGTGGTTGTGGTGGTTGAAGGAACGGTGGTCGGGGAGGTGCTTCCCGTTGTAGAGACCGCGGTCGGCACGGTGGTCGGCGGCACGGTGGTCGGCGGCACGGTGGTCCCGACGGTCGTTTGCACTGTAGTGTCGACTGTTGTGACGACGGTGCGGTCGGTGTCCTGCGTTACTTCGGTAGAGCCGGTGGTGGAGACGGCGGAGACGTCGGTCGATTCGCTCGAAGGCGGAGATGTTGTGTCATGCGGTGAAACGACGGTCGTCGTAACGGACGTAGGAATGGTCGTGGTGGTATCGGTGCCGAGCGGCACGGGTGTGCGATTGGCAGTGAAAAAGGTGGTTACCACCAACGCCATGGCACCGCAGAGCACGGCACCGCCGCAGATGGCGCGTGTGCGACGACGCACCTTGGCAATGTGAATGATGCGTTCTTCACCGCGGCGGTGAATTTCTTGCTTCAACTCTTGCAAATCTCTCAAAACGGCACCTCCTCTCTCGATAACAGTTCTTTGAGTTCTTTGCGTGCGCGATACAGCAGGTTGTCTATCTGTTTGGCGCTTTTCTTCATGACGCGCCCCGCGTCCTCGTAGGACAGATCCTCGAAGTACACTAAGTGTACCGCACTTTGCATGTCGGACGACAATTTTTCGATCGCGGCGGCCAGCGCCAGTGACTGATCGGATTTTTCGATGGGGTTTGCCTCTTGTGCTTCGTCGATCAACTCGCTGACGTCGGCAAAGCTGTGCGTGTTGCGCCGCTTATGATGGCGCAGATACGTCAGCGCACGGCTGCGACCGACCATGAAAACGTACGTTTTCAATGACACCTTGAAGTTGTAGCGATACTTGTAGGCAAACAATTCAACAAAGGTGTCCACGGCAATGTCCTCAGCCGCTTGATAATCCTGCACATAGCGATTCAGATAGTTCACAAGCTTGTGGAACATATCGTCCACGATGGCGTCGAATGCGTCTTTATCGCCGTCTATGTAGCGTTGATAGTGTTCGGCGTTGGTATCCATACGGCTCTCCTTTCCTGCGGAAAACGTCTCACTCTTTATACGACTGCAGAGAGGGGGATTTCCTTATAAAATATCTTTTTTTTTCAAAATTCGACCTTCGTACTCATGAAAAAGCGGCAAGCACCGTGGTGCTTGCCGCAAAAACGAAATGCAGAGGTTATTTCGCGCCGTTGACCGCCAAATAATTCTTGATGCGAGTCACGTTCTCTTCGTTGGCGGGATCTTCTTCGAGGTACTCGATGATGTCGTACACGTCGACGACCGAGTACACAGGGAAGCCGAATTGCTCGGCGATCTCCTGCATCGCGCCCTTTTCGGTCTGACCCTTTTCTTTGCGGTCGACCATGATGAAGGTCGCAATGACCTTGGTGCCGTCGAGGTGGCTGAGGATCTCCATCGACTCGCGGATCGCCGTGCCGGCGGTGATGACGTCCTCGATGATGACGATCTCTTCGCCCGCTTGCGGGACATAGCCGACAAACATGCCGCCTTCGCCGTGATCCTTGACTTCCTTACGGTTGAAGAAGAAGGGGACGTTCAAGCCGTTCTTGGACAGCGCGACCGCCGCCGAGATGGACAGCGAAATGCCCTTGTACGCAGGACCGTACAGTACCGCATCCTTCTTGCCCAGCTTGTCGAAATACGCCTTGGCGTAAAACTCGCCCATCTTGGTGATCTGGTCACCGGTCTTGATCATACCGGCGTTGACGAAATAGGGGATCTTGCGACCGGATTTGGCGGTGAAGTCACCGAACTTCAGCACGCCCGCTTCTTGCAAGAACTCAATAAACTCTCTTTTGTACGCTTCCATGACAGACTCTCCTTTTTGTGAATCCTTGAAACTTTTATTGCGCGTCGATGGTCGAGATCGTCAGCGTAGTTTCCTCGAGCACGTCGAGCAGCGCTTTGACCGTATCAAGCGAGGTGAACATCGTCACGTTGTATTCCGTCGCGACCTGACGCAGTTTCGCACCGTCGGTGTCGCTGTTGGAACCGGGGTTTTTGGTATTGATGAGGTAGGCGATGTGACCTTGGCGCAGGGCGTTGGGGATCTCGTCGCTGCCGTCGCTGATCTTGGTGCGCACATGGGTGCGGATGTTGTGCTCCTTGAGGAAGGAGGCGGTACCCTCGGTCGCTTCGATGTTGAAGCCGAGCTGATAGAAACGGCGGATCAGCGGGAGCGCTTCTTCCTTATCCTTGTCGGCGATGGTGCAGAACACGGTGCCGTAGTTCTGCAGATGCATGCCCGAAGCCTGGAGTGCTTTGTAGACGGCACGGGTCATGGTGCGATCGTAGCCGATGGCTTCGCCGGTGGACTTCATTTCGGGAGACAGATACGCGTCGAGGCCGCGGATCTTGTTGAAGGAGAAGACGGGAGCCTTGACGTACCAGCGCTCTTTCTCATCGGGATAGATGTCAAAGAAGCCTTGCTCCTTGAGCGTCTTGCCGAGAATGACTTCGGTGGCGATGTCCGCCAGCGAGTAGCCGGTCGCCTTCGAGAGGAACGGAACCGTACGCGACGAACGCGGGTTCACCTCGATGATATAGACGTTGTCCTCGTTGTCAACGATGAACTGGATGTTGAACAGACCGACGATGCCGATGCCCAGACCCAGCTTCTTGGCGTATTGCAGGATAATGCCCTTGACCTTGTTGGAGATGGAGAAGGGAGGATACACGGAGATGGAGTCGCCCGAGTGAACGCCCGTGCGCTCGACCAGTTCCATGATGCCGGGCACGAACACGTCGCGACCGTCGCAAATGGCGTCGATCTCGACCTCGCGGCCTTGGATGTATTTATCCACCAAGACGGGTTTGTCTTCGTCGATCTCCACCGCCGTCTTCAGATAGTGGCGCAATTGCTCTTCGTTGGCGACGATCTGCATCGCACGACCGCCCAACACGAAGGAGGGACGCACCAGCACGGGATAGCCGATGTCGGTCGCGGCGGCAATGCCGTCTTCCATGTTGGTCACCGCTTTGCCCTTGGCGCGCGGAATGTTCAGCTCGTTGAGCAGGTTTTCAAACTCGTTGCGGTCCTCGGCGCGGTCGATGGCGGCGCAGTCGGTACCGATGATCTTCACACCGCGATCGTGCAGGGGTTGCGCCAGATTGATGGCGGTCTGACCTCCGAGCGACGCGATCACGCCTTCGGGTCTCTCAAACTCGACGATGTTCATCACGTCTTCGGGCGTGAGCGGCTCGAAATAGAGCTTGTCCGCGGTGGTGTAGTCGGTCGACACGGTCTCGGGGTTGTTGTTGATGATGATGGCTTCGTAGCCGGCGTTCTTGATGGTCATGACCGCATGGACGGTGGAATAGTCGAATTCCACGCCCTGTCCGATGCGGATGGGGCCTGCACCCAGCACGATGATCTTTTTCTTATCGGTCAAGCGCGAGGTGTTCTCGCCGGTATACGACGAATAGAAATACGGGATATACGCATTGGTGTGGCAGGTGTCCACCATCTTGAACACGGGGAACAGGTTGAGCTCCTTACGCATGTTGTAGACATCCAGCTCCGCGCAGTTCCACAGACGGGCGATATACTTATCCGAGAAGCCCATCTTCTTGGCGGCGGTGAGGATCTCGCCGTCCTTGCGCGTGCGAAGCACTTCCTCCATGTCGATGATGTTCTTGATGGTCTCGAGGAAGAAGGGGGTGATCATGGTGATCTCGTGGATCTTCTCGAGCGACACACCGTGGTAGATCAGCTCCGCGATCGCAAAGATGTTGTCCGAGCGGAATTCCGAAATGTATTCGAGAAGCTCCTCGACACTCATGTGATCAAATTTGGAAAGGTACATATGATTCGCACCGATCTCCAAAGAGCGGATACCCTTGAGGAGCGCTTCCTCGAGGTTGGAGCCGATGCCCATGATCTCGCCCGTCGCCTTCATCTGGGTACCCAGCTTGTTGGTGGCGGAAGCGAATTTATCAAACGGGAAACGCGGGAGCTTTGCGATGACGTAGTCGAGCTTCGGCTCAAACGCCGCGTTGGTGTTGGCGATCTTGATGTCCTCGAGCGCCATGCCCACCGCGATCTTCGCGGTGACGCGGGCGATGGGATAGCCCGAAGCCTTCGATGCGAGCGCCGACGAACGCGACACGCGCGGGTTGACCTCGATGAGGTAGTATTCCGAACTGTGCGGATTGAGCGCGAACTGCACGTTACAGCCGCCTTCGATCTGCAACTCTTTGATGAGCTTGATGGCGGAGTCGTTGAGCATCTTCTCGTCTTCTTTGGAGAGCGTCATGATCGGCGCCACGACGCAGGAGTCGCCGGTGTGCACGCCGACGGGATCGATGTTTTCCATGCCGCAGATGGTGATGGCGTGGTCGTTGGAGTCACGCATGACCTCAAACTCGATCTCCTTGTAGCCCTTGACCGACTTCTCGATCAACACCTGATGCACAGGAGAGAGATTGAACGCGTTGACGCCGATCTCCATCAGCTCGTCGTCGTTGTAGGCAAAACCGCCGCCGGTGCCGCCCAGCGTGAACGCGGGACGCAGAACGACGGGATAGCCGATGCGGTTGGCGGCCGCTTTGGCTTCTTCCAGAGAATAGGTGATCTCCGAGGGGATGACCGGCTCACCGATGGACTCGCACAGCTCTTTGAACATTTCGCGGTCTTCCGCGCGCTCAATGGAGGCGCTCGATGTACCGAGCAGTTCGACACAGCACTCCTTGAGGATGCCCTTCTTTTCGAGCTGCATCGCCAGGTTCAGACCGGTTTGTCCGCCGATGCCGGGGATGATGGCGTCGGGGCGCTCGTGACGGATGATCTTCGCCACGTATTCCAGCGTCAGCGGTTCCATGTAGACTTTGTCGGCGATGATGGTGTCGGTCATGATGGTGGCGGGGTTCGAGTTGCAAAGAACCACCTCATAGCCCTCTTCCTTCAGCGCCAAGCACGCTTGCGTACCGGCGTAGTCAAACTCGGCGGCTTGACCGATCACGATGGGACCGGAGCCGATGATCAGGATCTTTTTGATGTCTGTTCTTTTTGCCATATAGAAAGACCTCCCATTTTTGCACGGAATAGACGGTTGCCTAAATTTTTTCATTTTATTATAGCACAGCCCATGTTAATCGTCAATCAAAATTATGATCGGATTTTCAAGTTTTTACCGATGTTTTTTGTACCGTATTCCGCCCTCGCTTTTGAAGTATTAGGATGGTGTATATATTATATACCATAAAAAAAGATTCCCCTCTTGACAATTAGGAGGAAAAGTAGTATGGTTAGCAGGTTGAACTGAATAGCGCTATGTGAAATCAGCAGGAGATAAGGCTTCGGCCTTTCCAAAGGGGTAATACTCTCGGGTGTCTTAATGACGAAGACTGTTGACGGATGGCAATCTGGAGAAGTCCGCCGATGCGCGGATGCCGAAGGGGCAAGGGGTAACACCGCAATCTCTCAGGCAAAAGGACAGATCAAAAGCTTTGCACGCTTCACGCGTGCGGTATCGTGTTCTTTTTTCACCGCTGTCCGCATAGGATCAGCGGTGTTTTCGTTTTATTCGGTCGACAAATATTTTGAGGAGGTTCATAGGGGTATGAACGAATTTTTATCCACCGTCGAAAGCGTCAACGGCGAAATCAACGGATTCGTCTGGGGCGCGTTCGGTCTGATCCTTTTGATCGGTACGGGTGTGGCCATCACCGTGATGACCAAGTGCTTCCAGGTGTCGCACATCGGTCTGTGGTTTAAGAACACGCTCGGCAGTCTGTTCAAGAAGGATGTCATCAAACACAGTAAAGAAAAAGGTTCCATCTCGCCGTTCCAGGCGCTGTGCACGGCACTCGCCGCGACCGTCGGCACAGGCAACATCGCGGGTGTTGCGTCGGCGATCTGCGTCGGCGGTGCGGGTGCGGTGTTCTGGATGTGGGTCGCCGCCTTCTTCGGTATGATGACCAACTACGCGGAAAACGTCCTCGGCATCTACTACCGCCGCAAGAACGAAAAGGGCGAGTGGTCCGGCGGCGCGATGTACTATCTGCGCGACGGCCTCGGCAAGAAAAAGGGCATGAAGCACGTCGGCAAGGTGCTGGCGGTGCTGTTCTGCATCTTCACGATGCTCGCTTCCTTCGGCATCGGCAGTATGGGTCAGGTCAACAAGATCGTCACCAACGTGGCGCAGGCATTCGACGTGTCGGCGCTGTCGTCCATCCAAGTGTTCGAAGGCGTGTCGCTGTATAACCTGATCCTCGGCATCGCGATCATGGCGCTGACCGCGCTCATCACGCTCGGCGGTCTGAAGCGTATCGCCAACGTCGCGGAAAAGATCGTCCCCGTGATGGTGGTGCTCTTTGTGTTCGGTAGCCTTGTGGTCATCGGGGTCAACTACGCGAACGTCCTGCCGGCGTTCGGCGCGATCTTCAAAAATGCGTTCTGTCCGGAAGCGTTCGTCGGCGGCGGCATCGGTGCCGTCATCAGCAAGGTCGTCACCCAGGGCTTCAAGCGCGGCGTGTTTTCCAACGAAGCGGGTCTCGGCTCGTCGGTTATGGTGCACTCCAATTCGAACATCAAAGAACCCGTCAAGCAGGGCATGTGGGGTATCTTTGAAGTGTTTGCCGATACGATCGTCGTCTGCACGATGACCGCGCTTGTCATCCTGACGGCGGGCGGCCTGAACGGCGGCGTGTTCAACGCGGTGACCGGTGAGATCGCCGCGGGCTACAGCGACGCGACGCTGGTCGGCGGTGCGTTCAACTCCGTGTTCTCGTGGGGCGGCATCGGCGAGAAGTTCATCGCCATCGCCATGTTCCTCTTTGCGTTCACCACGGTGCTCGGCTGGTCGCACTACGGCTCCAAAGCGTGGGAGTACCTCTTCGGTGCGAAGACCACGATCATCTTCCGCATCATCCACGTGCTCACCGTGGTGCTTGGTGCGGTGCTTACGTCGTCGCTTGCTTGGGATATCTCCGATACCTTCAACGGCTTGATGATGATCCCCAACTTGATCGGTGTGCTGGTGTTGTCTCCGCTGGTCGTCAAGATCACGAAGAACTATCTGCGCCGTGTCAAGAAGAAGGAAAACATCGAACCGATGTACAACTTCGATCCCGAGACCCAATCCGCCGAGCTGACTCGCGAGGTCGAAGAATAAACCCGAATTGCATATACAATAAAAGCGGAGAGTGCTGTGCACTCTCCGCTTTTTCTGTCGTTGCTTCGATGTTGGGGTTCTCAGCTTCCCGATACGGTTTTGAACAGACGAAGCGCGTCCATCATATTGATGGTGCCGTCTCCCGTATAATCCGCGATCGCTTCTTGTTCCGCGGTCATCTCTCTGGCACCGTTGACGCAACCGAAGAGAAGCAGCGCATCCATCGTGTTGAGCATACCGTCTCCGTTCATGTCGCCCAGAAGCGCGGCCGTGCCGACGGTGATCTCAACGTAATCGTATTCGTCGAATCCCGTCGTGCCGTCCCACGGGGTCATCGCGTCACTGCCGTATTCGCTGACTGTCACCGTGGCGCCGTCAGCGATCGACACATCGCACCATGCGATCGCGTAATCGATGGGTGTACGGGCAATGAGCGTGCCGCCGTTGACCGTCACCGGCGGATAATCGTCGCCGTTGATGCCGCACTGCGGCCCGTACACGTCCAGTGTGCCGCCGTTCACCGTCAGGCTTTTATACAGCCAGAGGCCGTCGTATTTATTGTCCTTCACGACAACCGTGCCGCTGTTCACCGTGACGTCGCCCGTTGCAAAAATTCCTTCGCCGTTCGTGATCAGCGTCAAGTCGCCGTCACCCTCCAACGTCAGCGAGCTGCCGGTGACGATGCCGTTGGCGTTCGGCGACGTCAGTGTCGAGGACAGCTCCGTCTTGATTGTCAGCGGGTGATAGGCGTCAACCATGTTATAATCGCCCTGCGCTGTCCACGTAAAATCATGCAGCGTCAGTACGCCGTCTTTGTAGTAGGCGTAGCCTGCGTCCTTGTCAACAGTATCTTCGGTTCGGACACCCCAATGATCGCTGTCGAGATACAGGCCGTCCCGCAACCACATACCGCCGACGAACACGCCGTCGACGTTTTTGGCAAGTTCGAAGGTGCGTGCCGCTTCGACCGTGTTCACGGCACCGTCATCCGTGTTGCTGTCGGTCGAATAGACAAAGCTTGCGGGAACGCCGTCCACGGTGACGTTAACGGCAAGGGTGCCTTCGTTATCGGTGGCAAACCAACCGCCGTCGTACGTTTCCAACGTCGCGTACACCTGATGGCGGCGATCGGATTTGAACTTACCGTCCAGTCGGCTGAAGCCGGCTCCCGCCGTACCCGGATTGGTTTCATAGTACCACTCCAGCCCCGTGTAATTTACAAGGTCGGTTTTGACGACTGCGTCGCTGTCGGGTGTTTTGCCGCCGATCGGATACTGCACGTCCACGATCTCGATATCGGTGATGCACGAGGCGGTGTCGTATTCGGCGTACACAACCGCCGCTTCATCCGTCAGATAATAATATTGTGCGAACTCGCCGTTGAGCACCGCACCGCGGGAGTCAAGATTGATGGACCGTCCCGCAGACGGAAGGAGACGGATCTCGACCCGATACACGGTGTTCTTCTTGAAGCATTCCTCATAGGAAAGCGAAGCGATCCGATATCCGTTGTCATCCAGCTCATACCACGTCACACCGCCGAATTGTGTGTAGGGACTGCTGATCGTCACGTTAAAGTCGGGCGCTTGTCCCGGCGCAGGGCGCATCAGTTCGCCGATCTCCGCATAATCGGTCACACCCGTATAGGAAGCCTCCCCAAGCTCACCGTATGCCCACAGAACGCTCGCCGTACATCCGTCATCACTAACAACGATGTTCAGACCGGTAGAGCCGTCATAACCGTTATACAGGGTTTCGTTGCCGTTGACCGATCCGCGGATCACGGCGGTCTGTGCAAACGTATACGGTTCTGCCGCTTCCACGGTATACACCGCGCTGTACGTATTTCCTTTTCGGAACGTCGTGTTCTCGGCCATCGTATGGCCGTTTTCGATCCACGTCACGCCGGTGACGGTGGCATAGGGCATCAACGCTTCCGTCAGCGACGCGTCGGCATAGGGGCGCTGTCCGACGGACGGTGCCACCGCGCCGATAACGTCGATGCGGTTGATCGGATCCGGTAAGGAAGCGAGCGGAATATAAAGCGCGGCCACCTGGATCTGTTTTGAAGATACCGGCTGAAAGTTCGTTTGAACCGCACCGCGGACAGACACGTTGAGCGGTTGCTCGTCCGTTGAAAAGTCACTCAAAGAATCCGCGGATACGCCGACCACCCACGCATAGAGGTAACCTTCTTCAAAAACGTCATTTACGGTCAGCTCACGGATCTCGGATTCGTTCTCGCTGATGCGCAACCACGTAAGATCTACGGATTCTTTAGCGGCGGGAATATCCTCTTTGTATCCGTATTCTACGGTGGCCACCGTATCCACCTTGTTTCCGACTACGGGAGTACGGATATCGGTGAAGGTGATATCCTCAATGGTACGGGACGTGCTGTTACAGGCGGGAAAATCAAATGTGACCTGCACGATCTGTGCAGGACTTTGATCGCCGTACGGTTCCACTCGTGCAGGCAATCCGTTGACAGTGGCACGGATATACGGATCGACCGTGCCGTCCTCGTGCAAAAGGTAACAAAGGCGCGTGCTGTCCTGGAAAATCGATTTGGCTTTCACCAGTACCGTGACGCTGTAGTCGGCGCCCTCGTTGAACACCGAATTGCTGTTACACGTGAAATGATTTGTGCGGTTGACCCATTTGACACCGTCATAAAACCCGTTCGCGGTCACGGGTGCGTATTCGCAGTTTTCGCCGTAAAGTGTCGGCGCGTACGACGCTTTTTTGCCTGCCACGGGATACGGGATATTCAGACCGATACGGTCGGCACCGCCGCCGAGAACATCGGTGTCGGCGCAGGTGAATTTGGTGCGAAGCTTCAAGTAGCGGCTCTGATCCTCTTCTTGCGCCGAGATATTGACAGCCTCAATGCCTTCAACGGTTGCGTTTACGGCACTTTCTCCGCCTTCGGTGGCAAAACGGTAAGGATCTTTGGCTCTCAGCTGTATTTCCATGGTATAGGTTTCGCCCGCTTTAAAGGTATCGGTTTCGTCTAAAATGGAATACGTATTGCTGTTATACCACGCAACGCCGTTGATAAACGCCGTGCCTGCGTAAGGATCGATCTCCATACGCTCGTGATCGTACGCCAGTGTAAAGACGGGAGCTTCCCCTGCAACGGGGCGAAGATTACCGCCGACCGCCACTTCGGCAATATCGGGAGGCGGATTTTTACATACCCCGAAATCGTATGTCACCACGGCCTTACTGGCATAGCCGTTCGTAACGACGGCAGGTTCGCCGTTGACCGTTGCTTCCAATGAGGAAGAAAATTGATAGAAATAGTTTTGGACGTACACGGCCACGTGCACCGTATATGCGTGTCCCGCGACGAAAAGTTCTCCTTCCTCCAGATAACGTCCGTCGGTATAATCGTACCAACCGACACCGCGATGGTAATGGAGATTGTCTTTCTGCTCCACATATACACGCGCGGCGTTGGTCGGCAACGCACCGACTCCGACGTCAAAGTCCGCTTCACGCCCTGCCATCGGTGCCTCGGCGTATACTTTTAAAAAAGTCAATGTGTCAATATGCAGTCCGTCGGCCAACGCTGACAGCGGCAATGCATTACACAGCATGAACAAAACCGCAACAACGGCGGTTATCGCTTTCTGCATTTTCATGCCGGATTCCTCCTTTGTGATATGGTTTCACAGGTTTGTATACACTCGCAGAAGTATCCCGTCGATACTTCTGTGCGGTATTGGATGGTGCCCCGAGGATTCTTTTGCGTCAGAACCGCCGTGTCGGTAAAATGCGGATCCGCGTTTTACCGGATTTATAAGGCATCACTCCTTAAGCGTCGGTTCTGTTCATGTTTGTGCGGCGGGCACTTTTGCCAAGTATTTGCTGAATACAGTATAGCATGCCGAAACCGAAAAGTCACTAGTGTTATCATAGTTTTTATGTGAAAAGGCGGCAAAGAAAATTCGCCGCCGGCAATTCAACGACTGCAGCTTTACCGTTGCCGACACGATGAATCGCTCACCGCCACGCTGACAAATATTCATTAACGATTTGGAAATGACAGTCCGCTGCACTTGTGCTGCACTAACGATGCTTGGGTGCGCATATAAGGCGTGAAAAGGCGGTAGAACCGCGTGGCGTATACGCAAAAGCAGAGGCGTCATCGTAGGGCGGGGGCTTGCTCCCGCCGTTTTGCGTAATTTCGCGGTGGCACCAAGGCACCGCCCTACGCAAAAACAATCATTATTGGACGGACTCGAAGTCGCTTCGCGACCCCTCCCCAGATGCCCGAAAATCACGGCGGGCGCATCCGCGCTGATCCTTGACAGTGAAATCACTCGCGTTCGCTCGTGGTGAAATCGAAACCTGACGGTTTCGGTGAAATTTTCTGCTACGCAGAAAGTGAAATTAAATCCACCCATCCGGCGTCGAGCCGGATTTCATCCCCGTAGGGGATTTCATCGTCGAAGACGATTTAATCCACCCGACAGGGTGGATTTAACTGAAAAAGACGATTGCTTTCGCAATCGTCTTTTTCTTGGCAGGGGCAGAAGGACTCGTCCGTTTGCGGTGCCCGAAATTCGCTGTTCTCGCTCACGCTCGGCGAATTTCGACCGCGGCACACACTTATGCCTCGCTGTATCGTCCGCAGGACGCGCTCGGCAACGTGTCCCTCAGCACGCTCCGCGTGCCTCGGGTTCGAAGCACTTTACCGATACGAAAACAAAAAGCACACCGCATGGTGTGCTTTTTGTTTTGGCAGGGGCAGAAGGACTCGAACCCTCGGCACGCGGTTTTGGAGACCGCTGCTCTACCAACTGAGCTATGCCCCTATATTCGATTTCGGAGAAGGCGGAAGACCGAGGGCTCGGTCTTCCGCGGCTTCACCGTTTGGTGGGCCTTCAGGGACTCGAACCCGGGACCGACCGGTTATGAGCCGGTGGCTCTAACCAACTGAGCTAAAGGCCCGTTTTCTCCGTTTTGCGCTCGTTTCCAAGCGGGAACAAGAAACATTTTACCATAAAAGCGCAGGATGTCAAGATGTTTTTTTGTTTCTTTGAAAGAAACTTTCATGGGGTGGTGTATTTTTCGGAACATGCGGGCATACTTCCGATAACCACCGAATCGAGAAAGGAGAAAAACCGATGATCGAACAAGATACCATCCGCCTGCTTCGCGAGTGCGATGCGGGGGTAAAAATGGGTACGGCGTCCATCGACGACGTTCTGCCTCACGTCAAGTCCGAGACGCTCAAGACTCGTCTCAAAGACTGCAAGCAACAACACAACAAGCTCCAAGACGAGATCCAAATCGAACTCGACCGCTACGGCGACGAGGGCAAAGCGCCCAATCCCATGGCCAAGGGGATGTCGTGGGTCAAAACCAACGTCATGCTCGCGATGGACGAATCCGACAGCACCATCGCCGATCTGATGACCGACGGGTGCAACATGGGGGTCAAATCCCTCAATCAATATCTCAACGAGTATGAAGCCGCCGATGAGCGATCCAAAGACATCACCAAACGCCTCATTCAACTCGAAGAACGCCTTGCCGTAGATATCCGCGATTTTCTTTGACCTTGGAGCCGTATGCGCCTTGCGTGCATACGGCTTTTGTGATATGATAGGGTATACTTTTATACAAGAGAGGGTGGCGGCATGGAACGCTTTGCATGGGAGGTGCGCCCGAAGGCGCACAAGGATGCGATCGTCACGATCGGCGCGGCGCGGTTCACGGTGTTGACCGATCGTCTGCTCCGCTTGGAATACGATGCACGCGGTGTGTTTGAAGACCGCGCGAGTCAGGCGGTGTTTTACCGCGATTTTCCCGCCGTGGAGTTTACTGTAACACAGCAAGACGGCGTCTTGACGCTCGACACAGGCGCACTCGCGCTGACCTATCGTCTCGGCACACCGTTTTCCGAAGAGACGCTGTCGATCGCCTTACATACCGAACCCGCAAGCACCTGGCACTTCGGCGAAGAATTTGAAGATCTCGGCGGCACGGTACGTACGCTCGACGGCGTCGACGGGGCGATCCCGCTTGGGCGCGGCGTATGCTCGCGTTTTGGTATCGCGGTGATCGATGACAGTCGCTCGATGCTCCTCGGCGAAGACGGCTGGGTGGAGGTGCGTTCCTCCGATACCCGCGACGTTTACGTCTTCGGCTACGGCTACGACTATCGCGGCGCGGTCGCGGATTTCATGCGCCTGACGGGCGAGCCGCCGCTGTTGCCGTCGTATGCGCTGGGCAACTGGTGGAGTCGGTATCACCGCTACACCCAGCAAGAATACATCGACCTGATGGAACGCTTCAAGCAAGAAGCAATTCCGTTTTCGGTGGCGGTCGTCGATATGGACTGGCACATCACCGAGATCCCCGAATCTCTTCAAGAAACGGAAGAACGCGTCCGTGACGGTTGGACAGGCTACACGTGGAATGAGGAGTTGTTCCCCGATTACAAAGCCTTTCTTCGCTATTTGCATGACAGCCGACTCAAAACCGCTTTGAACCTGCATCCGCACGCGGGCATTCGCCGTCACGAAGCGATGTACGAAGACATGGCTCGGGCTTGCGGCATCGATCCGAACAGCGGTGAGCGTGTGCGGTTCGACATCCTCTCCAAGACTTTTATGGCGCACTATTTCGACATCGTGCACCACCCCTACGAAGAGGACGGGGTCGACTTCTGGTGGATGGACTGGCAACAGGGCACGGACTATTTCTGGATCCATGAACCGAACAAGGACGGTCAGCTTCGCGATGAGCGCGAAGTGCTCGATCCCTTGTGGATGCTCAACCATTTGCACATTCTCGATATTTCCCGCGGCGGCAAACGCCCGATGTTTTTCTCGCGGTACAGCGGACCGGGCAGTCAGCGGTATCCCGTCGGCTTTTCGGGCGATACCTTTGTGTCGTGGGAATCCTTGAAATTCCAGCCGTATTTCACCGCCACGGCGTCGAACATCGGCTATCCGTGGTGGAGCCACGACATCGGCGGTCACATGTTCGGCTATCGCGACGACGAGCTGACGCTTCGCTGGATGCAACTGGGTGTCTTTTCGCCCATCAACCGCCTGCACAGCACCGCCAATGAGTATCAACGCAAAGAGCCGTGGTGCTATGGGGATGAGGTCGCGCCGATCATGGGGGATTGGCTTCGTCTGCGCCACCGTTTGTTCCCGTATCTTTATACCATGAATCATCGCACGCACACGGCGTGTGAGCCGCTCGTGCAACCGATGTACTATTCGCATCCGAAATGCAGTGCGGCGTATGAAGTGCCGAATCAGTATTGGTTCGGAAGCGAATTGATGGTCGCCGCGATCACCGCGCCGCGCAGTCCGATCAGCCGTCTGTCGCGCACCGAAGCGTGGCTGCCGAAAGGCGATTGGTTCGACTTCGAAAACGGACTGCACTATGCGTCGCGTTGCGGTCGAAAAACGATCCTCAACCGCGCGCTTTCGTCCTATCCCGTCCTTGCCAAAGCGGGTGCGATCGTGCCGACGGCGGTGTTTGAGGACAACCGCCTCGAAAGCGCAAAGACGCTTGAAATTTTGGTGTTCCCGGGAGCGGACAACACCTTCACGCTCTACGAAGACGGCGGCGACGGACAGGACTACCGCGACGGTGCGTTTGCCACCACCGCCATGCACTTGGCATACGGCGACGAAGCGGTCTTCACGATCGATGCCGCCAAAGGCGACCTCTCACTGTTGCCGCAAACGCGGCGGTACCTTTTGAAATTCCGCGGCTTCCACCGCGACGTGCAAGCAGCGATGACGGTGGACGGCGATCCCGTTTCGACGACCGCCTCCTACGACCGCGCGACCAACACGCTGTGCCTTGCGGCGGAAGCTTCGCCCGCGCAGACGGTGCAGGTGACGCTTACGGGCGCTTGCTTGATGCACGATAACGCCGACGTGACCGAACGCCTGCTCGACGTGATCCAAAAATCGCAGATGCAGATCGCCTGGAAATGCGAGTTGCACGATGCGATGACGGGGGAGGACGCGATCCATCGCAAGCTGATGCGTGCGTCTGCCCTCGGCTACGGATGCGACGCGGTGCGCGATGCACTCAAAGAACTGCTCACCCTCACGGAAGACGAATACGAAGGCGACCAATCCACGTGGTTGTAAAGGAGTAACGGAATATGAAGATTGTGATAACCGATTGGAAAACGGTTACGGACGGTGACCTGTCGCTCGACAGCCTCCAAGCGATCGGCGAGGTGACGGCGTATCCGCTCACAAAACCCGAAGAAATCGTCGAGCGCATCTGCGACGCAGACGTCGTGCTGTGCAACAAAACACCGCTCACGGCGGAGGTGCTGAAAGACGCGCCGCACCTGCGCTACATCGGTCTGTTTGCGACCGGCTACAACAACATCGATCTGGCGTATACGAACGCCCACGGCATCACCGTGTGCAACGCGGGCGGCTATTCGACCGACGCGGTGGCGCAACACACCTTTGCCATGTTGCTCAGTCTTGCCAGCCGCACCGAAGAGTATCGCCGCTTCACCGCCGAAGGACATTGGATCGGGAGCGACGTGTTTTCGCCGTTTTGCTACCCGATGTTTGAACTCAGCGGACTGACGCTCGGCATCGTCGGCTACGGCAACATCGGCAAAGCGGTTGCGAAGATCGCCAACGCCTTTGGCATGAAGGTGCTTTGCTACACGCGCACCAAGCGGGCCGATGCGGAGGTGGAGTTCGTCGACTTTGACGACCTGCTCGCCCGTGCCGACATCGTGTCGGCGCATTGCCCTTTGAATCCGCAGTCGGAGCGACTCTTTAACGCCGACGCGTTTTCGAAGATGAAGGACGGCGCGATCTTCCTCAACACGTCGCGCGGCGGCGTGGTGGACGAAGCGGCGCTCAAAGCGGCGCTCGAAAACGGCAAGCTCCGTGCGGCGGGACTCGACGTGTTGCAAACGGAGCCGATGGCGGCGGATTGTCCGCTTTTCGGTGTGGAAAATTGCCTCATCACGCCGCATGTGGCGTGGGCACCTCTCCAAACCCGACAGCGCCTTTTGGCACTTGTTTGCGACAATTTGCGCGCGTTTTTGGACGGAACGCCGCAAAATGTGGTGAAATAATGCAAAAACCACTTGCGTGAACGAGGCTTTCCTTGTACAATAGAGACAGACCTTGAATAAAAACGGAAAAAGGAGTTGCGATTTCATGGGTATTACCTTTGACAAATCCACACAATTCTTTCATCTGACCACGAAAAATACCAGCTATCTGTTCGGTATTTTTGACAACAACTACCTCTACAGTCCGTACTACGGTCGTCGCCTGCGTGAGGGAACCGATCTCAAGCGCTTGTGGCAAAAATATCCGTCGGGCTTTTCTCCGAACTACGAAGGCGCGCCGTCGGTAGACTATGCGCTCGATCTGATCCCCACCGAGTATCCTGCGTACGGCGGCGGCGACTATCGTAATCCCGCTGTGGGTGTGCACTTTGAGGACGGCAGCCGCATCATCGACCCGAAGTTCGTGTCCTACACCATCACCGACGGCAACGAAGAACTCAAAGGTCTTCCGAGCCTGTCTGGCGGTGACCAAACGCTGGAAGTGCTCCTGCGCGACGAGCCGTCGGGCGTGGAGATCGTGCTCCACTATGTGATTTTCGAAGACATCGACATCATCGCCCGCAGTGCCCGCATCATCAACGGCACGAATGAGGCGATCCGGGTGACCCGTGCGCTCAGTATGAGCATGGATCTTCCCATCGCGGATTACGATATGATCGGTCTGTACGGCACCCACATTCGTGAGCGCCAGATCGACCGTTCGCCGCTTCGTCACGGCATCCAGTCGGTGGGTAGCCGCCGCGGCACCTCGTCGCATCATCACAACCCGTTCATCTCCTTCGTCTCCAAAACGACGACCGAAGAGCAGGGCGATGCCTACGGTTGCGCGCTGATCTACAGCGGCAACTGGATCGGCGTTGCCGAGGTCGATCCGTTCGGCGGTGCGCGTGTGCAGATGGGCATCCATCCGGCGGACTTCTCTTGGAAGCTGAATCCCGGCGAGGAGTTCGTCACCCCCGAAGCGGTCATCACCTATACCCACAACGGCATGAACCGTATGTCGCAAAACTTCCACGACGCGTTCCGCTATCATCTGGGTCACACCAAGAATCGCAACAAGCGTCGTCCCATCGTTGTCAACAACTGGGAAGCGACCTACTTTGATTTTGATGAAGAGAAGCTCCTTGGTATCATCGAGAGCTGCAAGGGTCTCGGCATCGACACCTTCGTCCTCGACGACGGTTGGTTCGGTCATCGCGACACCGACAACAGCTCGCTGGGTGATTGGTTTGTCCACACCGGCAAGCTCCCCAACGGCTTGACCCCGCTCATCGAGAAGTGCGAAGAGCAGGGCATGACCTTCGGCCTCTGGTTCGAACCGGAGATGATCTCCGAGGACAGCGAGCTGTACCGCGCGCATCCCGATTGGGCGCTCAAGAAGAACGGTCGTCCGTTCTGCCGCGGTCGTCAGCAGCTCATCCTCGACCTCTCGCGTGAGGACGTTCTCGAATACCTGCAAGAGACGGTCGGCGGCGTTCTGCGCAACAACCGCATTTCCTATGTGAAATGGGATATGAACCGCCACTTCACCGAAGCCTATTCCGAGGCGCTTCCGCCCGATCAGCAGGGCGAAGTGTTCCACCGCTTTGTGCTCAACCTCTATCGCTTCATGGCGTACCTCAACGAGAACTTCCCCGATCTGGTGATCGAGGGTTGCTCGGGCGGCGGCGGACGTTTCGACGCCGGCGTGCTGTACTATCAGCCGCAGATCTGGACGTCGGATGACTCCGATGCCATCGAGCGCCTTAAGATCCAATACGGCACGTCGATGTGCTATCCGCCGCAGGCGATGACGGCGCACCTTTCGGCGTCCCCGAACCATCAGATGAACCGCGTCACGCCCTACAACACGCGTGCTCTGGTGGCGCAGAGCGCGTCGTTCGGCTATGAGCTGAACCCCTTGCACCTCACCGACGAGGAGCGCGCTCAGATCAAGACACAGACCGACCGTTATCGCGAGGTCAGCGATATGATCCTCAAGGGCGACTTCTACCGTCTCATCAACCCGTTCAACACCAACGCTTGCGCGTGGATGTTCGTCCTGCCCGATAAGAGCAAGGCGTATGCGGTGTATGTCCGTCAGCTCAACCTGCCGGCGGATCCGGTCAAGGTGTTGAAGTTCCAGGGTCTGGATCCCGAGGCTGTCTACCACATCGACGAGCTGGATGCCGACTTCGGCGGCGACGAGCTGATGTATGCCGGTGTTGCTTTGAAGCATCTGTGGGATTTTGAAGCGACCAGCTTCACGCTCACGAAGAAATAATACCTACCCCTATAGGGCTGTCGGTTTTCGACAGCCCTATCTTTCGGAAAAAGGATCGATAATATGCAAGGATGGATCGTTTACAACGGCTTTTGGAACAAAGAGGAACCGCCGTTTGCCGTCAAGTCGCTTGTGCAAGCGGGTGAAAAAGAGGGCGTCACCCTCAAAGCCGTCCCCAACACCGCCGTTTACGCGCACCTGACGAGCGACGCGGCGCTCACCGAAGAGCGCCCGCCTTTTGCGCTTTTTTGGGACAAGGATGTGCGTTTGGCGCGCGCGATGGAAGCGACGGGAATGCGGCTGTATAACACCGCGTCCGCTGTTGCGGTGTGCGATGACAAGTCCGCCACCCAGCTCGCTTTGTGCGGTCACGGCATTCCGATGCCCGAGACCTTCGTCGCCCCGATGACCTATGTGGCGTACGACGAGGCGGGGGAGCGCTTTCTGCAAACTGCCGAGCAACAGCTTGGCTATCCGCTCATCGTCAAGGAGTGCTTCGGCTCGCTCGGCGGTCAGGTGTATTTGGCGAAAACCCCCGAAGAGCTTCGTTCTTTGGCGGCATCGATGGCGGCGCGCCCCTTTGTATTGCAGCGGTTTATCGCCGCATCGAAGGGCATGGATCGCCGATTGTACGTCGTCGGCGACGAGGTGGTCGCTGCGATGACCCGTCAAAACGACACCGATTTTCGCGCGAACGTCGGGTCGGGCGGACACGGCACACCGTACACGCCCACCCCCGAAGAAACGGCACTTGCGTTGCGTTGTGCGAAGATCCTCGGTTGCGGCGTGGCGGGCGTCGATCTGTTGTATGAAACGGACGGATCGCCCTTTGTGTGTGAGGTCAATTCCTCCGCACAAACCAAAGAGCTGTCGGCGTGCACGGGTGTCGACGTCGACCGCGCGATCGTGCGGTACGTTAAGCGTTGCGAAGCGGCGGTTGGATATTGACAACCGTCCCTTCATGCACTATACTGTATAGCGGCAAAAATGAGTAAGGAAGTTGAAAAGCATATGGCAACGATTGAAAACTTGAGAAATATTGCGATCATCGCGCACGTTGACCACGGCAAAACCACCCTGGTCGACCAACTGCTTCGTCAAAACGGCATCTTCCGTGCCAACGAGCAGGTGGCAGAGCGCGTGATGGACTCGGGCGATCTGGAGCGTGAGCGCGGCATCACCATCCTCGCCAAAAACACCGCCATCATGGTGGGCGACACGAAGATCAACATCGTCGACACGCCCGGTCACGCCGACTTCGGCGGTGAGGTGGAGCGTATCCTCCTGATGGTGGACGGCGTGCTGTTGCTCGTCGACGCGTTCGAAGGCTGTATGCCGCAGACGAGATTCGTTCTGAAGAAGGCGCTCGGTCTGGGCAAAAAGCCGCTCGTGGTCGTCAACAAGATCGACCGTGAGGGCGCGCGCCCCGACGAAGTGATCGACGAGATTTTGGATCTGTTTATCGAGCTCGGTGCATCGGATGACCAGCTCGACTTCCCCGTGGTGTACGCTTCGGGGCGCGACGGTTATGCGTCGCTCGATCCGACGGTGCGCGAGGGCGACATGAAGCCGCTCACCGACGCGATCCTCGAGCATATCCCCGCACCGGAGGGTGACCCCGACGGTCCGCTTCAAATTTTGTTTTCTAATATCGATTACGACGAATACACGGGACGCATCGGCGTCGGTCGCGTGGAACGCGGCAGCGTCAAAAACGGACAAGGCGTCATGATGTGCTCCGAAAACGGCAAAAACCGCCCTGCGCGCATCGGCAAGCTGTATCAGTTTGAAGGCCTGCGTCGCGTGGAATGCGAAAGCGCCTCGGTCGGCGATCTGATCGCCGTCAGCGGCATCACGGACATCAACATCGGCGAGACGGCGTGCGCGCCCGATGCGCCCGAGGCGTTGCCGTTCGTGCGCATCGACGAGCCGACCATTTCGATGCTCTTTATGGTCAATAACAGCCCCTTTGCCGGCAAGGAAGGCAAATTTGTCACCTCGCGCAATCTGCGCGACCGCCTCTTCAAAGAGGTGCAGACCAACGTCAGTATGCGTGTGCGTGAGACGGAGACGACCGATGCGTTTGAGGTGTCGGGACGCGGCGAGCTGCATCTGTCCATTTTGATCGAGACGATGCGCCGCGAGGGTTATGAGTTTGCGGTGTCCAATCCGCGCGTGATTTACAAAGAAGAAGACGGCGTGCTGTATGAGCCGATGGAGCTGTTGATGATCGAGGTGCCTGAGATGTATGTCGGCGCCGTCATGGAAAAGCTCGGCTCGCGCAAGGCGGAGATCGTCAACATGGGAACGCGCGATACCGGTACGAGCCACCTCGAATTCCGCATCCCGTCGCGCGGTCTGATGGGTTATCGTCAGCAATTCCTGACCGATACCAACGGCAACGGCATCATGAACAGCGTGTTCGAGGGTTACGAGCCGTTCAAGGGCGAGATCTCCCAGCGCTTGCAGGGTTCGCTCGTGTCTTATGAAACGGGCGAGACGAGTGCTTACGGTTTGTTCAACGCGCAGGATCGCGGCGACTTGTTTGTCGGCGCGGGTGTCGCGGTGTACGAAGGCATGATCGTCGGTCAGTCCCCGAAGAACGAGGACATCACCGTCAACGTCTGTAAGAAGAAACACGTGACCAATATGCGCGCCGCCGGTTCGGACGACGCGCTTCGCTTGACACCGCCGACGGTGTTGTCTTTGGAGCAATCGCTCGAGTTCATCAACGACGATGAGCTTGTGGAGGTCACGCCCAAATCCATCCGTCTTCGCAAGCGCATACTTTCGCACGAACTGCGCATGAAAGCACTTTCCAAGAAAAAGGATAAGTAATACAGTTGAATAGGAGGCGACGCCGCATGATCAAAAGACCGTTTCTGATCCTGGGCGTCGCTTCGTTTTTGTCGGCGTTTATTGCGTCGTTTTTCTCGCTGTGGATCATGATCGTGGCGGCGTTGACAGCGGCGGTCGGAGCTCTTTTTGCGTGGCTGTTGCGCGCGAAAAAGGGCATGACGACCGTGTCACTTGCTTGCATCGGTGTGTTGCTGGCAAGCGGTGTGTATGCGCTCGAGGAATGGACAGTCGTGCGTCCGGCGTTGGCGCTCGACGGCACGATCGCCTATGCGGTGATGCGCGTGGAGGAGCAAACGAGCGAGAACGGCTACAAGGTCACCGTGGAAAGCGGCGACCTGCCGCAGGGACTGCGTATGTATCTGCAGATCAATGACTACACCGTTAAAGCTACGCGAGGTGACGTGTACGTCGGTGAAGTGGTGTTATCGGCGGCGTATACCGAAGAAAGCCCGTACGGAGAACAGCAAGCCAAGGCAAGCGGTGTCTATCTGTATGCCGAGACGAGCGGCGATCCGTTCTTGTGGTACGACAAACAGTCCGAACGCCCATGGTGGGATCGCGCTCTTTACGGCGGACGCGAGGCACTTCATAAGTCGCTGCTTGAGCATCTCGATGCGTCCGACGCGGCGCTTTGTGAGAATATGACGGTCGGGTCGGGGGCGATCCTCGACGAAACGACCCAAACGGCGTTTCGCCGGTGCGGTGTCTATCATTTGCTGGTGGTATCGGGGTTGCACGTGAGCTTGCTCACGGGTGCGGTGCTCGCGTTGCTCAAGGCGTGCCGTGTGCATCGTCTTGTGCGCATGATCGCGGCGATGGTGACGGCGGTTCTCTTTGCGGCGTTTTGCGGATTTTCCATGTCGGTCGTGCGCGCGATGTGGATGATGCTCATCACCCTGTTTGCGGGACTCGTTCATCGCCGTGGTGACGGGCTCAATTCCGTCGGCCTTGCGGCGCTGGTGATGGTGTGTGTCGACCCGTTTTGCGTGGCCGATATCGGCTGGCAGCTGTCGTTTGTCGCGACGATCGGCATGGTGGGACTTCTGCCCGTTTGGACACGGGACGTCACCACGCGGATCGCACAGCGTTGGCCTCGTTTCGAACGCTTGACCGTGCCCGTGTTGACCACCGTCGGAGCGAGCCTTTGTGCCACGCTTGTGACACAGCCGCTCACAGCGTTTTATTTCGGTGAGCTGTCGCTCGTATTTTTGCCTGCCAATTTGTTGTGTGTGCCCGTCGCGTCTCTTCTCTTGGTGCTGTGCTTTGCGGCGGTGACGATCGGCGGCGTGATACCGCCGATCGCGGATGCGCTCTATGTCGTGATCGCTTGGCTCTGCGATGGGATCTCCGGCTATACCGCATGGCTGTCTTCGGCGCCGTGGTCGTCGATCATCGTGTGTACACCGCCGCTTCTTTTGTGGCTGTTTGCGTTGCCCTTTGCGGTGATCGCGGCGTATCGTGTGCAGAAGATGCAAGGGATCTTGCGCGTAACAGCGTTGATGCTGTGCGTGGTGTGCGTGGCGCAAACGGCGTTTCTTTGGATGTCCAACGGGGTGACGACGGTGGCGTTTGCGCGGTCCTCGTCGCTGACTGCCCTTGTCAAAACCGACCGCGGTTGCGGGTTGCTGTGCACCGAAAATGAAGAATCTCTCGCGGCGATCCCGTCGCTTCTTCGCAGGGAGGACGTGTCGAGCTTGGCGTTTGTCGTCGTGTTCCCCGATGAGAACACCGAAAAGCCGCTTGCGTGGCCGAGTATCCCTGTGGATCATGTGGTGCTGACCGCTCCGAAAAGAAGCTATGCCTCCTTGCCGATCGCCGCGCGCTTCAGTACCCTTTCGGACGGCGAAGCGTTGCGCTTCGGCGCGCAAAGCGCGTTGGAGCGGGAAGGGGAGAGCTATCGCCTGCGCATCGGGAATACGTCGATGCTGCTCGTTTCGAAGGCGTGTGATGCGGCGGCACTTCCCGATGCGTGGAAAACCGTCGACGTATTGCTGCTTCGCGGTTCCGTTCCGCAAAATGCGGATGCGCTCACCGCCGATCAGGTGGTGGTGTATACCGTGCCGATCGCGTCGTATCGCTTGCGTGACACCTTGCCGCATCGGTTCGGTACGTTGTGGCTGCCGTCGTGTTACAAAGCCCCCGTGTTTTTGACGCGTGGATCGCACGATCTCATCTTGCGCACCTATTAAAAATGTGCTATACTGAAGAAAATCGAAATGCAAAGGAGGCGGGGATATGCCGATGACCGAACAAGATCTCAAGCAACATTTGAGCGGTGGTGCGCTGTCACCGCTCTACTTTTTCTACGGTGAGGAACCGTATCTGATCGCGCATTATGCCACGCGATTGGTCGACAAAGCCGTTCCTCCCGATGATATGGCGGCGTTCAATCTGCATGTGTTTGACGGCACATCGCTGTCGCTCGATGAACTGGAGGCGGCGGTGGAAGCGTTGCCGCTAATGGGGGACAACACCTGTGTATGGGTGAAGGATTACGATGCCGGTGCGGCGAATGCCGCTGTGACCGAGCGCATGACCGCCATCCTCAAAACGGTGGCGGAGCCTTGCGTGCTTGTGTTTTCGGTCACGGCGTTTGAACCCGATATGAAGAAAAACGCCAAATGGAAAGCGTTCTTGAAAGAAGTGGACAAGCGGGGTGTGTCGGTGGCGTTTGTGCGCCGCACCACCTCCGAAACGGCGGCGCTGTTGGTGCGCGGTGCCAAGAAGCGCGGTTGTGCACTCGACACCCCGACCGCCAATCTCATGATCGAGCAATGCGGCAACGAGCTGTTCTTGTTGCTCAATGAGCTGGATAAGTTGTGCGCCGTGGTCGGCAACGGCGGCACCATCACCCCCGACACGGTCAAAACGGCGGCGGTCAAACAGCTCGATGCTTCGGTGTACGAGCTGTCCAAAGCGTTGTTGCAAAAGCGGTACGACGCGGCGTACGACTGTATCATGCGGTTGTTTGCGTGCGGCGAAGAACCGATCCGCATTCTGGCGGTGCTGTCGGAATCCTATGCCGATTTGTACCGCGCCAAGATCGCGGCGATCGGCGGCGTGCAGGCGAGTGCGCTGTCGCAGGACTTTGTCAGCTACCGCGGACGTGAATTCCGTTTGCGCAATGCGGCGCGCGATTGTCGCAGTTTGTCGGTGCCGGCTCTGCGCGAATGCTTGCAGATCCTCGGTGTTGCCGACACGCGCATGAAGAGCAACGCTTCGTCGCTCCATCGCCTGATTTTGGAGGAAACGGTGGCGCGGTTGATCCTCGTTGCGAAGGAGAGCCGCTGATGAGGCAGGTACACAAGGCGATCGTGGTGGAAGGCCGCTACGATACCATCCGTCTGCGCACACTTGTGGACGCGGTGATCGTGCAAACCAACGGCTTTCGCATCTTTAAAGATAAAGAATCGATGGCGATGCTTCGCCGTTTGGCGCAAGAGCGCGGTCTCATCGTGCTGACCGACAGCGACGCGGCGGGATTTCTCATCCGCGACCACATCGCTTCCGCCTTTCCGACGTCACAGGTCGCACACGCGTATATTCCTCCCGTCGTCGGCAAGGAATCACGCAAGGACGCTCCGTCCAAAGAAGGGTTGCTCGGCGTGGAGGGAATGCGCGATGAGGCGCTGCTCAAGGCGCTCGAGCAGGTCGGTGCATTTGAGGAATCTCCCCCGCAAAGGAAACCGTTTTTGACGACGGCGCGCTTGTTTGACGACGGCTTGACGGGACGAAAGGACAGCAAGAAAAGACGGGAGCAACTGTGTCTGGCGCTGTCGCTCCCGACGCATCTGTCCACAGCGCGATTGTCGGAGGTGCTCAACGCCGCCTACACGGAAGAGGAGTACACTGCGGCACTGGCATCGCAGAAAGGATGAATCGGTATGAAACTGCAATATCTCGGTACCGCGGCGGCGGAAGGGTTTCCGGCGATGTTCTGCGACTGCGAAACGTGTGAGCGTGCGCGCAAGGCAGGCGGAAAGAATTGGCGCTTGCGAAGCGGTATGCTCGTCAACGACACGGCGATGATCGATTTCGCGCCCGATGCGTTGACGATGGTGCAACGCTTCGGCGTGCGGCTGTCGGCGGTGCGTGATCTGTTTGTTACCCATTCGCACCACGACCATTTCAACACAGCGGATCTGTCAACGCGGGAAAACGGTGCGTTTTGCGTGCTGAAGGACGCGCGCCCGATGAACGTGTTTGCGAACGAAGCGGCGAAAAACCGCTTGGATGCGTATGTCGGACGTGCCGGATGTGATCACTATCTGAACGTGACGACGGTGTCCTATTTTCAAACCTATGAAGCGGAAAACGGGATGCGTTTCACCTTTTTGCCCGCCGATCACGCGCCGTTTGAAAAAGCGGGGTTTTATGTGATGCAGGAGGGGGACAAGACCGCCGTCTATATGCACGACACCGGCATCCCGCCGCAGGAATCGATGGCGTATTTGCAGACACTGTCCATCGATTTTCTGAGCGTCGACTGCACCTACGGCTTAGGCAACGAGGAACACGGACACATGGGTGTTCCGGCGATTCGCCGTGTGGTCGAGGGGCTTCGCCAAAGCGGTGCACTCAAAGCGGATGCCACGGTGGTACTTCACCATTTCACGCACTTTTGCGGTATGCTTCATGAGGAATTGGAGCAGGCGGTCAAAGAGGACGGCTTTTTGGTGGCGTACGACGGCATGATCGTCGAAATTTAACGCGCGGCGTCTTGACTTTTGCACGCCGCGAGAGTATACTCATATCATGATAACAAGAGTCTTCGGGGCGGGGTGCGATTCCCCACCGGCGGTGAAAGTCCGCGAGCCGCTTGCGCGGTTGATTCGGTGCAATTCCGAAACCGACGGTACAGTCCGGATGGAAGAAGACGAAACGACAAGATCGCTTGCGTTTGTATTCGCCCCGCGCTTTTTCGGCGCGGGGCGTTTTTGTTTCGTTAGGGGAGTGTTTGACCATGAAAACCGATCGTATCCGCCATATGTCCGTCACAGCCATGCTGTGCGCGGTGGCATATCTCATCACGTTTGTGTTCCATTTCAAGGTGGGTTTCTTGACCTTTGATTTTAAAGACGCGATGTTGGTACTCACGTCGCTGTTGTTTGGGCCGCTCTACGGTGTCGGTTCGGCATTGCTTGTGGGTCTGCTTGAATTCATCACCATCAGCGACACGGGCTTTTGGGGTCTTGTAATGAACGTGTTGTCCTCCGCGACGATGGCGCTCGTAGCGGGCTTGATCTACAAACGTCGCCGTAACCTCGGCGGTGCGGTGGTCGGCTTGGTGAGCGCGGTGGTCGCGACGGTCGCGGTGATGTTGCTCGCCAACCTGTTCATCACCCCGATCTACACCCCCACTTTGACGCTTTCGGACGTGGCGGCGATGATCCCGACCATGCTGTTGCCGTTCAATCTTTGTAAGGCGGTCATGAATGCGGCGGTGGTGATGTTGCTTTATAAACCGCTTATCTCGGCTCTGCGCCGCACCGGCATGATTCCAGGGAGCGATAAAGCTTACCGCGTCGGAACGGCGTCGGTGGCGGTCATCGTTTCGGCGGTTGCGGTGTTTGCGGCGGCTTGTGTGGCGGTGGTCGTTTGGATGGGCGGCTCGGCACAGTTCTTTTAAAGAAAACGGTTGACAACGCCGAAATTTGTGGTATACTGTCAGTGGTCAATTGAATACCCCTTATCAAGAGTGACGGAGGGAACAGGCCCTGTGATGTCCGACAACCTGCCGACGGAGACGTCGGTAAGGTGCCAAATCCTGCGGGTAAAACCGAAAGATGAGTTTGCTTTGTGTGCGCCGTTCGGTTTTCGAACGGCGCATTTTCGATGTTGAAAGGAGTTTGATACTATGGCTACCCATTTCTTTACGTCTGAATCGGTGACGGAAGGTCACCCCGATAAAGTGTGCGATCAGGTGTCTGACGCGGTGCTCGACGCGATCCTGGCGCAAGACCCTGCGGCGCACGTCGCGTGCGAGACGGTCGCCACCACGGGCATCGTGATGGTGATGGGCGAGATCACCACAACGGCCAAGGTGGACATCCCTGCCATCGTGCGTGAGGTCACCACCGACATCGGCTACGACGGTCGTGATGAAGGCTTCGACGGCAACACCTGCGAGATCGTGGTGCGCCTGGATGAGCAATCTCCCGACATCGCCATGGGTGTCAACGACGCGATGGCGGTGCGCGGTCAGAAAGCGGATCCCTATGACGTGACGGGTGCGGGCGATCAGGGCATGATGTTCGGCTTTGCGTGCGACGAAACGCCCGAATTGATGCCGCTGCCCATCGCGTTGTCTCACAAGCTCGCGCGTCGTTTGACGGCGGTGCGCAAGGACGGCATCTTGCCGTATCTGCGTCCCGACGGCAAGACGCAGGTGACGGTGGAATACGACGGCGACAAGGCGCTGCGCGTGGAGACGGTCGTGGTGTCCACCCAGCATGACGCCGACGTGGATCTCGAGACCATTCGCCGCGATCTGATCGCCGAGGTCATCCGTCCGATCGTTCCCGCTGAACTGCTCGACGATAACACGAAGATCCTTGTTAACCCGACGGGTCGTTTCGTGGTCGGCGGACCGCAGGGCGACAGCGGCTTGACGGGTCGCAAGATCATCGTTGATACCTACGGCGGTCGTGCCGGTCACGGCGGTGGTGCGTTCTCGGGCAAAGACCCGACGAAGGTGGACCGCAGTGCCGCGTACATGGCGCGCTACGCCGCGAAGAACGTCGTGGCGGCGGGTCTTGCCAAGCGTTGCGAAGTCCAGCTCGCCTACGCCATCGGTGTGGCGCAACCGGTGTCGGTGTTTGTCGATACCGAAGGCACGGGTATTGCGTCCGACGATGCGATCGCAACGGCGATCAAATCGGTGTTTGATTTCCGTCCCGCCGCCATCATCGATACGCTGAAGCTCCGCCGTCCGCAGTACCGCGATGTCGCGGCGTACGGTCACATGGGTCGTGAGGATCTCGACGTGATGTGGGAAAAGACCGACAAGGTCGACGCGCTCAAGGCGGCGCTGAACGCCTAAAACCGAATCTTCAAAAAACGTCGCATCTGTTCTTTTGGGGGTGGATGCGGCGTTTTTTCGTCCATATAGCGGCATATGAGGAAAATTCGAAGAAAATGCGCAGTTCGGCTTGACGAAAATGGATAAAAAGTATATACTATATCCTGGAATTTTGGGGATTATGTCTTTATTGGAGGTTTTTATGAAAAAGGTTCGAAAATCGAAGCGCGTGCTTTCGCTGGTGCTTAGTGCCGTTCTGCTGATGGGCGGCGTTGTCTTTGAGGGCGCTTCGACGGCGATGGCGGCGAGTGAATTCGATTATACGTTCAATACCGGTGATGCGCGTGCCGTTTTGATGAGTGTGTTGACGGGACAGGAAGCCGACACAAAGCTCGGTTCCCTGAGCGATCGCAACACGGACAATCGTATCAATACGACCGATGTGCGCATGATGCTCAACGAGATCATCGCCGGCACCAATACGGTCACGTTGGTCAACAATGCGTTCCGCCTTTCGACCATCTCCGATGTGACCGATTCGTCGGCAACGCGCACCTATACGGTGTATGCCCCTTACACCGACACCTACACGCTCAAGTGCAGTAATGCCTCGTCCATCACGATCTACCGCGGCGATACGCTGGTTGCTTCGGGTACGACGACGGTGAATGCTTCGTTGACGGAAGGCACCGGTTACAAGCTGACGGTGAAGACGAGGACCGCGAACGCGTCGTTTGAGATGAGCTGTGTCGCGAACAACCACCAGGTCACCCTGCCCTACGATGTGGCAAAACCTGCCGACATCAGCGGCATTTCGCTCGATAACAGCGGCGGCTACACCATTGCTTCGTCGGATCTGAACTATCAAAAGCGTGAGGGCGGCACCTACATCTATTGCAACAATCCCGAACAGATCATGTCCACCTCCGTCGGCAAGGCGTTTATGCGAGATAAGGGCTTGACGGGCGATGTCTTTATGACCTTCGAGCACACGAATTTCTCGAATCAGTCGGTGTATTTCGGCTATCAGGTCTTGAACGAGACCGACCACGACGTGTATGTCACCGTCACCAATGTCGGCTACCAGACGAGCGGCTCATGGTACGGTCAAAAGGCGTGGTACGATTTCTACAACACGTCCTTTGATCTCATCCCCGAAAATACCTACGACAACGCAGATTACCTTTTTGAATCCTACACGCCCCGCGTGTTCCAGCCGATCACCTATCGTTTGCCCGCAGGTCAATATTTCTATGTGGTCGGCGGCACGTCGAGCGATGCCTACCGCAACATCAACGTGGACGGCACCGCCAAC
The DNA here is from genome assembly GCA_017398425.1 of Clostridia bacterium. GTDB lineage: Bacteria > Bacillota > Clostridia > Oscillospirales > Acutalibacteraceae > RGIG1959. The sequence goes on from JAFQFZ010000039.1 coordinate 50,598, forward strand.
AAGTACGTCTACAACAGCGGTTGCGCCAACGCGGCGGTGAAGTTCAGCGTCACCGGCGGCGAAGTGACCGGCACGATGTATTGCTATCGCCGTACCTCGCAGGTGGCGGCGAAGCCCGCCGAGATGGGCTACCGTTGCGATACCAACACCAGAACGGGCGAGAGCTACGGTCTGCAGTATCAAGGTACTGCCGATCATCACGGTGTCATCGACAGCTACCTGAGCTGGACGTTCAACGATTCCATCGGTGGCGGTATGTTGCCCGTCAGCTACACGACGTCCTATGCGTCGCCTGCGAACATTCAAGCAACGGGTGCCTACGGTCTCTATGACAACAAGGATCACACCTATTCGCGCCGCTTTGACTGGCAGACCCACATCAATCAACAGGATGTCAACACCGCCGTCGGCACGGACTTGGTCGGTTTCCGTTGTCGTGATGCCAACGGTGTGGAACGCCTGGTCGATTCCTACCACGCCGACGGCACAGGCAACTTCGGTAACTTCGGCAACTGGATGATCGAATATCAGGAACACTTCTCCTTCGTCAACCAAGGCAATAAAACGCGCACCATCACCTTGAATTACATGGACAACGGTGCCATGTTGATGATGCCGCGTGACAGCCAAACAGGCGAAGTGCTGGAAGCGAAGCTCCCCGTCGGTGGAAGCCAAACGGGCTACAACTACAGCTACTCGATCACCATCCCGCCGCACAGCTCCAAGCAGATCACCATGACGTATCTGCTGTTGCCGATGTCGGCGGGCACCGTCACCCACAGTGCGGTCATTGCGTAAGTTCACAATCGTATAAACACAGCGCGGTGCAGAAACTCTGCACCGCGCTTTTTGTATAACAAAAAGATATCCCCCGTTCCGTTCGGAACAGGGGATATCCGTGTGTTTAAAATTACACCACGCCTTGCGCAAGCATCGCTTCCGCGACCTTCTCGAAGCCGGCGATGTTGGCACCGGCGATGAGATCGCCTTCCATGCCGTACTTCTTCGCCGCCGCCACGGAGGACTCGAAGATGTCCTTCATGATCTGCTTGAGCTTCGCGTCGACTTCTTCCGCCGTCCAGCTGTAACGCATGGAGTTCTGCGACATCTCGAGACCCGAGACCGCCACGCCGCCGGCGTTGACCGCCTTGGAGGGAGCCACGACCACGCCGTTCTCCTTGAAGTACGCCACGGCGTCCGCGGTGGTGGGCATGTTGGAAACCTCAACGTAGTACTTGATGCCGTTGGCAACGATCTTCTTCGCGTCCTCAAGCACGACCTCGTTCTGGGTCGCGCAGGGCATCACAACGTCGACCTTCACGCCCCACGGCTTCTCGCCGGGGAAGAAGGGAACGCCGAACTTGTCGGCATACGCCTTGACTTCGTTCTTGCCGGAAGCGCGCATCTCGAGCATGAAGTTGATCTTCTCCTCGGTGGTAACGCCTTCCTCGTCGTAGATGTAGCCGTCGAGGCTCGAAAGCGTGACGACCTTACCTCCGAGCTGAGCAACCTTCAGCGCGGTACCCCAAGCCACGTTGCCGAAGCCGGAGATCGCAACCGTCTTGCCCTTGATGTCTTCGCCCATGGACTTGAGCATCTCGACGGTGTAGTACACCGCACCGAAGCCCGTCGCTTCCGGACGGATGAGCGAGCCGCCGTAGGGGCGACCCTTACCGGTCAGAACGCCCGTGAACTCGTTGCGCAGGCGCTTGTACTGACCGTACATATAGCCGACCTCACGCGCGCCGACGCCGATGTCACCGGCAGGCACGTCGGTGTCCGCGCCGATGTGGCGCTGGAGCTCGGTCATGAAGCTCTGGCAGAAACGCATGACTTCGCCGTCGCTCTTGCCGGCGGGATCGAAGTCGGAACCGCCCTTACCGCCGCCCATGGGGAGGGTGGTCAGGCTGTTCTTGAAGGTCTGCTCAAAGCCGAGGAACTTGATGATGGACGCGTTGACCGTCTTGTTGAAACGGATGCCGCCCTTGTAGGGACCGATGGCGGAGTTGAACTGCACGCGATAGCCGCGGTTCACCTGCACCTTGCCGTTGTCGTCGACCCACGGCACGCGGAAGAAGATCTGGCGCTCCGGCTCGACCATGCGCTCGATGATGCCGGCTTCCTGATACTTCGGGTTTTGCTCGATGACGGGCTCGAGAGACTCGAGAACCTCGTAGACGGCCTGTTGGAACTCAGGCTCGTTCGGGTTGCGCGCCTCGACATCGGCGTACACTTTCTTCAAATACTCATTGTTGATCATGAAAACTGCCTCCTTACAGCGGAATTCCTGAGAATGGGTCAACCTTGCACCTGCAAAATTGACGCGTTGCATTCGCAACAAAATCAATTATAGCCCCTTTTTTTGCGTTTGGCAAGCGTTTTTTGCAAGTTTTTGGTTCAAAAAATGCAAAAAATTTTTAAAAACCGTAATGACTTTTTTGTCTTTTTGTTGTATAATGGGCGTAGAGATACTATCAACAGCGGAGGTGTTTGGGATGAAAAAATGGATTTGCTTGATTTTGAGCTTTACACTGACCTTAACGATGGCAGTGATTCCGATGACAGCGTTTTCCGCATCGCACATCGTTTCGACCGAAAATCCCGCGTTTACCTATGAGATCCTTGAGGACGAAACGATTCGCATTCGCGGCGTTAACTCCCGAATGGTGCAGTCGTATCCTTTGGTGATCCCCGAAACGCTTGACGGTTACACCGTGACGATGGTCGGCGGTTTTGACCTTCCGAAACCGGGCGGACTCGTGTTGCCGAAGACGGTGAAGCATCTGTATGAATGGTCTTTCGAGGGATTGTATGTCGGAGAGCTCTATCTCCCTGAGGGATTGGAAACGATCTCTTATCACATTTACGATGAAGGAGACAACATTGTCATCCCGCGATCCGTCACCTCCATCGAGATGCGTGCGTTCGGATGGGGTGGCACACCAACCACCCTTGCGGGGCAACCCCTGCCGCCCGGCACCATCACGCATACACCGGGATTTACCGTGTATTCCGACGGCAATGAGGTGGCGCGCGCCTATGCGGAGTCGGAGGGGCACGACTATGTAGATCTGAGCACCTTTGCGCGAGGCGATATGGATTTGAACGCAACAACGAATACGATGGATGCCTTGACGGTGTTGTCGATCGCGAGCGGCGATCAATACGGCACGGCGGTACACCGTGTGATGGCGGACGTCGACCGCAACGATACCATCAATATGATGGACGCGCTTTTGGTGTATCGAGAGGCCTCCGGTGAATAAAAACAAAGGGGAAGCGACCACGTTTTGTGGTCGCTTTTTTGTTGCATTTTTATGATGGGAATGGTATAATACATCTATATGCGACCTCACGGAGGGATATGGATGGCAAAACGACTTTTGAAAGGGGCGCGCGTGATCGATCCGTCGGTCGGATTCGATGCGATCGCCGATCTGTTGTACGACGAAGACCGCGGTGTGATTCTGGCTCTGGAGCGCGAGATCGCGCCGACGGAGGACACCGTCGTGACCGACGTGAGCGGTCTGGTGGCGGCACCGGGTCTTGTGGACTTGCATGTGCATCTGCGCGATCCCGGTCAAACTCATAAAGAAGATGTGTTCAGCGGTTGTGCGGCGGCGGCAGCGGGCGGCGTGACTTCGGTGTTCGCGATGCCCAATACGACCCCCGCACTCGACTCGCCCGAGGTGATCGAAGCGCTCCTCGAAAAGGCGAAGACCGCGACGGCGCGTGTGTATCCCGTGGGTGCCGTGACCAAAGGACTCAAAGGCGAAGAGATGACCGATTTCGCATCACTCAAAGCGGCGGGCGCGGCGGCGTTTTCCGACGACGGGCGCCCGGTTCTGACGGCGGATTTCACGCAAAAGGCGCTGGAAAACGCCAAGGCAGTCGGTCTGACCTATATGGCACACTGCGAGGAATTGACGCTCGTGCGCGGCGGTTTGATGAATGAAGGCGACGTGTCGCGCGAAATCGGCGTACCCGGTGTGACGCGTGCCGCCGAGGAAGTCGGCACTGCGCGTGAGATCGCGTTGGCGGCGCAGACGGGTTGCCCCGTGCACATTTGCCATGTGTCCACCCGAGGGGCGGTGAACATGATCCGCGCCGCGCAAAAGGACGGTGTCAAGGTGACGGGCGAAACCGCCCCGCACTACATCGCCCTGACCGATGAAGCATTGCGTGCAAAGGACGCGGACTACCGCATGAGTCCGCCGCTTCGCACGGCGGACGACCAAGCGGCGCTCATCGAAGCGTTGCAGGACGGCACGCTCTCGTCGATCGCGACCGACCATGCACCGCACTCGCCCGAAGAAAAGGCGGACTTTTCCAAAGCGCCCAACGGCTCGATCGGCATGGAAACGTCGCTCGCGGCGAGCCTTACCTATCTCGTGCACAGCGGCAAGCTGACGCTTCCCGCGCTCATCGCCTTGATGTCGACGAATCCTGCGAAGATCGCCGGCATTCCTGCCGGCACGTTGCAGGCGGGCGCGGCGGCGGACGTCGTGCTGTTTGATCCCGACGAGGAGTGGACGGTCGATGTCGAACGTCTGCACGGACGCTCCAAAAACTGTCCGTTCAAGGGCATGACCCTGAAAGGACGCGTAAAAATGACGATTTGCGGCGGTCGTGTGGTTTACGACGCCGCTGAAAGATAAGGAGGAACTGACAAATGGGAATGAAACGACTGGTGGATGCGGTTCGCGCCAAGCAAAATCCGACGGTGGCGGGTCTCGACCCTCGCCTTGACTATCTGCCTGAATTTTTGAAAGAGAAAGCGTATGCCGAGTTCGGCAAAACGCTCGAAGGCGCGGCGGCGGCCGTGCTGGAATACAACAAAGCTCTCATCGACGCGATGTACGACATCGTCCCCGCGATCAAACCCCAAGCGGCGTACTATGAGCTGTACGGCTGGGCGGGTGTGAAGACGCTGGCGGAAACCATCGCCTATGCACGCGACAAGGATATGTACGTCATCACCGATGGTAAGCGCAACGACATCGGCACCACGATGGAAGCCTACGCGGCGGCGCACCTCGGTTTGGTGGATGTGGACGGCGAGCAGTATGCGCCGTTTGACGGCGACGCGCTGACCGTCAACGGTTACCTCGGCGCGGACGGCATCAAGCCGCTCCTCTCCATCTGCAAGGAGCGCGATCGCGGCATCTTCGTGCTGTGCAAGACTTCGAACCCCTCGTCGGGTGAACTGCAAGACCGTCTGCTCGACGGCGAAGCGCTCTACGCGCGCATGGGCGACCTGTGCGAAGCGTGGGGTGCCGATACCATCGACGAAAGCGGCTATTCGGCGGTCGGCGCGGTGGTGGGTGCGACCTATCCCGCTCAGCTTGCCGAGCTCCGCGCTCGCTTGCCGCACACCTATTTCCTCGTGCCCGGCTACGGTGCGCAGGGCGGCGGCGCGGCGGATGTCGCTCCTGCGTTTGACAAGGACGGCATGGGCGCAATCGTCAACTCCTCGCGCGGCATTTTGTGCGCGTGGAAGAAAGAAGGTTGCGACCCGGCGGACTTTGCCGGTGCGGCGCGCCGCGAAGCGATCCGTATGAAAGCGGATCTGACCTCCGTTTGGTAACGGACAAGGAGACGGGTATGAAACGTTCGATTCGTTGGATCGTCTGCTTTTTGACGATGATGATGACCGTCGGTGTGCTCCCGATGTCGGCGGCGCCGGCCGTTTCGACGGTGGATCTGGCATCGGCGGCAGAGAATGTCAAACTCCTTGGACGCACGACGGTGAGTGAAAAGGGCATCGAGCCGCATTCGACGGGTGCCGGCATTGCGTTTTATGCGGAATGCGGTGGCGACATCACGCTGACGATGACCGGAAAACCCACCAAATTCAGCTCGCTGTACTTGGCGGTGTTCGTCGACGGCGAACAGCACCGCGTGGAATTTCCGTGCGAGCTCAATCGCCGCTCCACCGAAGAGTTGGTGATCGCGACGGATCTCGAACCGGGCAAGCACACGATCGAGATCGTGCGCGAGACCGAAGAAAACTATGGCACCTACCTCTGGGAGTCGATCTCACTCGACGGAGTGATCTCGCCGATGGAGGAGCGCCCCTTGCTGATCGAATTTGTCGGAGACTCTCTTACGGCGGGTTACGCTTCGTACCCCGAAACGGAGGATCGCCAAGGGCTGTCCGTCGAACACCCCGCCTATGAAGCGGGCGTGAAAACGTACGCCTACCTGACTGCCGAAGCGCTTCATGCCGATTTTCAATCGGTGTGCGCCAGCGGTTACGGTGTTGTGCGCGGCTATAACAACGACGGCGTGACCGTCCCCGAACTGTATGAATACGCCGGCTACTACCACAATAAGAGCGACGACGGCAAGTGGTCGTTTGCGCGGCAAGCGGACGTGGTGGTCATCAACCTCGGCTCCAACGACGCGGCACGCGGCGTTTCCGAGGACGAGATGCGTGACGGCGCGAAAGCGTTTTTGCAGTCGGTGCGTGAGCACAATCCCGAAGCGTCTGTTGTGTGGATGACGGGCAAGTCGAGTGCAAAGTATGACGACGTGCTCAGCGCCGTCGTGGAGGAACTCGGCGGGGCAGAGGAGAAGTTCCATTTTGTCAACCTTCCCGAAGGCTCGAGCGGCGGCGCGGGTCACCCGAATCTTGATGAACACGCCGAAACAGCCGATGCCTTGACGCAGTTCCTGCAGGAATCGGTGATCCCTGCACCCGCTGAAGACGGAACCCTCGGCACCGTGTTGTGGGTTTGCGGTGCGGTGCTTCTCGCGGTGATCGTCGCGGTGGCGTTTTTCGTTTGGAAGAAAAAGGCGGCGGGTTGACCCGCCGCGGATATCATAGTAGGAGGAATGTTCCGATATGCGTTATGTACAAGAGCAATGTACTCTGATTTACAAAGAGGAGATCGCCAAGGGTGTGTTCTCCTTCACCCTGAAAGCGCCGCAGATCGCGTTGCGCGCGGAATGCGGACAATTTGTCAACGTGCTGTGCGACCCGTTCCAGTTGCGCCGTCCGATCTCCATCGGCGGTTTCGATGCCGATGCGGGCATCCTGCGTCTGGTGTTTGAGGTGCGCGGCAAAGGTACCGACTGGCTCGCATCCTTGGAAGACGGCGCGACGGTCGACCTGCTCGGCCCGCTCGGTCACGGCTTCCCCTTGATGGCATCAGACAAGAAAGCGGTCATGATCGGCGGCGGCATCGGCACGCCTCCGCTCCTTCCGCTGTGCCGTCGCTACGGCAAGAACGCCACGCTCATCAGCGGTTTCCGCACGGCGTCAGCGGTGATTTTGAAGGAGGATGCCGAGGCGTTCGGCGCACGCAACGTGGTGTGCACCGACGACGGCACGAGCGGCTTTGCAGGCTTCACGACGCAAGCGCTCGAAGAGGAACTCAAGAACGGCACGTTCGACGTGGTGTACACCTGCGGTCCGAAGATCATGATGAAAAAGGTCGCCGAACTTGCCAAGGCCTACGATATCCCGTGCTATGTCTCGATGGAAGAGCGCATGGCGTGCGGCGTAGGTGCGTGCCTCGGTTGCGCGTGCAAAACCAAGAAAGAGGACGGCTCGTCGGCGATGACGCGTGTGTGCATGAACGGTCCTGTGTTTGAAGCATCGGAGGTGGATTTCGAATGACGGATATGCGAGTATCGATCGCCGGCGTGGAGATGAAGAATCCCATCATCACCGCTTCGGGCGCGTTTGGCTACGGCATGGAATACAACGAGATGTACCCGATCGAAAAGCTCGGCGGCATCTCCTGCAAAGGCACGACCTTGAACGAGCGTCAAGGTAACCCCGGCCCGCGTATTGCGGAGACCCCGTCGGGTATGCTCAACAGCGTCGGTCTGCAAAACCCCGGCAGCGAAGCGTTCATCAACATCTATCTGCCGTGGCTTCGCCAGCGCGACATCACCGTGATCGCGAACATTGCCGGTCACAGCCTCGACGAATATCGCGAGGTCGCGCGTCGCGTGTCCGACGCGAACGTCGACCTGGTGGAGCTCAACATCTCCTGCCCCAACGTCAAAGAGGGCGGCATGAGCTTCGGCACGTCTTGCGAGAGCGTCGAAGCGGTCGTGTCCGAGGTACGCAAGGTGTGCAACCGCCCCTTGGTCGTCAAGCTGACCCCCAACGTCACGGACATCGGCTCCATCGCGCAAGCGGCTGAAGCCGCCGGTGCGGATGCCGTGTCGCTCATCAATACCATCACGGGCATGCGCATCGACATTCGCACGCGCCGCCCGATTCTCAAAAACAACATCGGCGGTCTGTCGGGTCCGGCGGTGTTCCCGGTGGCGGTGCGCATGGTGCGCGAGGTCTACAAAAAGGTCAACATCCCGATCATCGGCATGGGCGGCGTGTCCACGTGGGAAGATGCCGCCGAGATGATGATGGCGGGTGCCGCCGCGATCCAGGTCGGTGCCGCGCTGTTCCGCGATCCGTTTGCACCGCTCAAGATCATCGACGGTCTGCAGACGTTTGCCGATCAGCAAGGTCTCAAGTCCATCACCGAGCTGACCGGTTCGGTGCAGGAGTGGTGAACCGATGATCATAATGGCGATCGATTTCGGTCATGTGCGCACGGGTGTGGCGGTGTCGGATGCAACCGAACTGCTCGCGTCGCCCGTCGGCACCGTCACCGAACGGAAGGATGAGGTGCTCCTCAAAAAGCTGGCGGTCATCGCCAAGGAACGAAGAGCCGAGATGCTGGTTGTCGGCTTACCGCGCAACATGGACGGTTCGTGCGGCGACAGCGCCAAACGGTGCGAAGCGCTCGGCAACGCTCTCGGAGAAATGACGGGACTGCCCGTGACTATGTGGGACGAACGGTTGACGACCGTCTCCGCGATCGGCTACCTCAACCAAACCGACACGCGCGGCAAAAAGCGCAAAGCGGTGGTGGACACCGTCTCTGCGGTGATCATCCTGGAAGATTATCTGCGCCGTCGAAAAAACGGAATCGGATTATAAAGAATCGAGTGAGATGAGGATGTTCATTGTGTCTGTTGTTTAAAGCAAAGGAGTGGATGTTATGTACTTCCGTAAGTCGTTGATCTTTTTGACGATGATGGCGTTGTTATTGACGTTGACTTCATGCACAACAGTTGTCCCCGATTCTTACGAAAACGGACAAGCCGTGTTTAAATATTCGGATAAGGACATCCAAGTGACCCTTTCCGAAGAAGAACTGGCGATGGTATGCGATATGTTTGCCGGTAAAGAGTTGTATATGGGTAATCCTTCTTGTGGGTTTACAGAAGATGTAGCCATCAAGTTGGATAACAAGGACACGTTCTGTATCGCGTGTGATAAATGCGGAATCGTGTTTTGGAAAGAACAACTGCGGTATTTTAGGCTTACAGATTCCGAAAATGAACAATTGCGTGCCATGCTGGAGTCGCATGGATTTCGATTCCCGTGCATTTAAAAGAATACGAGAAAAAGCAGTCGAGACGGTGTTCTCGACTGCTTTTTCTTGCGCCTCGTGCGCGGATTTGCGACACCTCGGCGGGGAGGTGTTGCGTCGGATGCGCGATTGTGCTATACTGAAGGTATCGTATTTGAAAAGGGGGAGAGCGCGGTGTTGCAACTGATTTTGGGACGTTCGGGCTTCGGTAAAACGCACGAAGCGACCGAGCGCATCGTCGCGGCGGCGCACGCCCAAACGGGCGGTGCGTCGGTGCTCATTGTGCCCGAGCAAGCCTCGTTTGAAACGGAACGTGCGTTGGTGCGTCGCCTCGGAGATGCGGATGTCGCCAAGGTGCAGGTTCTCAGCTTCACCCGCATGATCGAAACGCTGATGAAGGAGCACGCGGGTCGCCCGCTCTCAAACGGTGCCAAGATCATGCTGATGAGCCGTGCCGTGGCGGAGTGTGCCGATCGTCTGACGCTGTATGCCGACGCGAAGCGCGCCGACACCGTGTCCGCCCTTCTTGACGCGGCGACCGATTGCCATCAGGCGGCGGTCACCCCGTCGGCACTTAGCGAGGCAGCGGACAAGCTCCCCGAAGGGGCGTTGCGTCAAAAGACAGCAGAGATCTCCCTGCTTTTGGAAACCTATCATACGCTCAAGGCAGATTGCGGCTACGATCCGCAGGAGAGCCTCAGTGTGTTTGCCGCATTTTTGGAGGAGACGCGTCCGTTGCAAGGGGCTACCGTGGTGGTGGACGGCTTTCGCAGTTTCACCGCCCCCGAATTGCAGGTGCTGTCCGCCTTGATGGCGCAGGCAGCTTCGGTGACGGTGACACTCTGCACCGATCGTGTGCACGACGATACCGACGGTCTTGATCGCTTTTCGGTGGTGATGCAAACAGCACGTCGTTTGATGCGCGCCGCCGAGGAGCGCGGCTGTGCGGTGGAAAAACCGCAGTTGCTGATGACTCCGCACCGCTTCCGAAACGATACGCTCGAGGCGCTCGAAGCCACCGTCTTCACCCCTGAACAATGGGAGGTCGAGCCGTCTGAGGCGGTGCGGTTAACCGTGTGTTCGGATATCTATGAAGAGTGCAGTTTTGTCGCACAGACGATTCGTCGTTTGATGCGCACCGAGGGTCGCCGCGCCCGTGAATTTGCGGTGGTGGCGCGTGATCTGACGTCCTATGTCGGCGTGCTGGATGCGGCGTTCGATGCCGCCGAGATTCCCTACTACCTCGACCGTCGCGCTCCCATTGCGGGCGAGGGATTGATCGCGGCGGTGACGGCGGCGGTCAAGATCGCCGTCGGCGACTGGCGCACCGAGTCGCTTCTGCGCTTGATGAAGACGGGTTTGCTCGGCTTTTCCGCGTCGTCCGCGGCAACACTCGAAAATTACGTATACGTTTGGAACATCACCGGTGCGCAGTTTAAAAACGAATGGCAGGCGCATCCGCGCGGCTTTGTGCCGACGCTCACGGCGCGTGATGAGGGACAGCTTGAACGTCTCAACCGCTTGCGCCGTCGGTTGGTGCGTCCGCTTGTGACGCTGGCAAAATCGCTGTCGTCGCCTTTGAACGGCGAGGAGTTTGCCACGGCGGTCTATAAGTATGTCCGTGCGGCACGCATCGATCGCATGATTGCCGGGCGGATCCGTCGTTTGCGCAAAACCGACCCGTCGCTCGCCGAACACACCGAACAGGTGTGGAACGCGTTTGTTTCGATTTTGGATGACATGGCAACGGTGCTCGGAGAGGATCGTCTCGACGCCGCGCACCTGCTTGAATTGTTCCGCTCGGCAACGGTCAAGACCGACGTCGGCACCATTCCGCAATTGCTCGATGCGGTACAGATCGGCGCCGCGGATCGGATGCGGTTCGCCGCACCGTCGATCGTGTTTGTGTTGGGTGCCAACGAAGGCGTGTTCCCGTCGTTGCCGTCGGGCGGCGGACTGTTCAGCGACCGCGACCGCCGTATGCTCGGTGAGGTCGGCGTGCAATTTGAGGACGACCGTGAAGAGCACACCGCGACCGAACGCTTTTTGGCGTACACGGCGCTCTCGGCGGCGAGTGAGCAGGTCTACGTTTCGACGCTTCTGCAAACGCCGGACGGCGAGCGTGGCGAGCGCTCGTCCATCTGGCAAACCGTTACAGCGCATCTGCCGTTTGTCACGGAACGAGCCGCTGTTGCGGATGACGGCTCCGATATCGAAACCGTCGGAGCGGCGTTTGAGCGGATGGCGGACGGCTTTTGCGCGGGCACGCCGTTGTCGCGCGCGTTGTACCGCTTGCTGTGGGAGGATGAATCGCTTCGCGGACGGCTGTCCGCCATGACGCGCATGCGCGAGGAAACCCCCGTGACCTTCGCGTCTGAAGCGGAGGCGGCTCGTTTCTTCGGCGACCGCATGGTGCTGTCGCCGTCGCGTGTGGAGCGGTATCATCAATGCCGCTTTGCCTATTTCTGTCAGTACGGTTTGCGCGCGTTGCCGCGTCGCACCGCTGAACTCGGTGCGCTGGAATTCGGCACGCTGACGCACTATGTGATGGAGCATACGTTGCCGCAGTATATTGCCGAAGGCATCGACACCATCCGTAAGGCGCGGTGCTTTGAGGATGCCAAGGCGACGTCGATGCGCTTTGTGGACGACGAGATGGGCGGACTTGAAGACAAACCGCCGCGCTTTACCTATTTGCTGATACGCTTGCAGGGTGTGTGCGGCAACTTCCTGTGGCAAGCGGTGCGCGAACTGTCGCAAAGCCGCTTTGTCCCGACGGATTATGAGCTGTCGATCGGCTACGGCGACGATAATGTGGAGCCGATGACCTTCACCTTGCCCGACGGAGCGCAGGTCGCGATGATCGGGCAGATCGACCGCGTCGATGTCTACGATCAAGGGACGACGCGCTATGTCCGCGTCATCGATTACAAGACGGGCAGTAAGCAGTTCCGTCTGGAGGACGTGGTCGAGGGTATCAACCTGCAAATGCTCATCTATATGATGACACTCTGGAAGAACGGCGGCAAACGGTACGGCGAGGTGCTCCCCGCAGGACTGCTGTATATGCCGTCAAAGACCCCGATGGTCAAGGCAGAGGAGGCACCTACCGAAGCGGCACGCGAACAACAACAAATGAAGCAAATGCGCATGAACGGTCTGCTTCTCGACGATGAGCAGGTGCTTCGCGCGATGGAGCCGGGCGTGCAAGGGGTGTTCATCCCCGCCAAGCTGAAAAAGGACGGCTCGCTCTCGAAAACCAGCTCGGTGGCGACGCTGGCGCAGTTCGGTGCGCTTGGTCGCCGCGCACAAAAATTGCTCACGGATATGGCAAAGACTCTGCGTGCGGGTGATGTGGATACCTGTCCGTTCGTGACCTCGTCGAACGATCCGTGCCGCTATTGTGATTATCGCGCGGTGTGCGGTCACGAATCGGACGATCGTGTGCGCGAGCCGTCGTGCAGCAGTACGGAAGAGGTACTTGCATCCTTAACGGAAACGGAGGAGTAAACGATATGGAGATCGGAATTTTGATCGCCGCTTCGGTGGCGGCGGTCGCGGCGGTCGCGGCGCTTTGTGTCACACTCGCGCGTGGGCGAAACGACCGCTCCCTGCGCGATGTCAAGGAGGATATCGTCGCCGCCAACGATCGCGCTCTCTCGGCGGCGACGACCGCCAACACGCGGCAAACCGCCTTGATGGATCAGCACATGAAAGAACGTCAAGAAGCGTTGCAACAAGCGGTCACCACCTCGATGACGCAGATGGAACAGCGCCTGCGTACCATGGAAGCGATGAACGAGCAAAAGCTCGATGCGATCCGCACGTCGATGGAGCAACGCCTGCAATATCTGCAAGAAGACAACAACCGCCGTTTGGATGAAATGCGCAAAACGGTGGATGAGAAACTGCAAAAGACGCTTGAAGACACGATGACGCAGTCTTTCCGCTTGGTCAACGAACGCCTCGAGCAAGTGTACAAAGGACTCGGCGAGATGCAAACCCTTGCGGGCGGTGTCGGGGATCTCAAAAAGGTGCTGTCGAACGTGAAAACACGCGGCATCCTCGGCGAGATCCAGCTCGGTGCGATTTTGGAAGAAATTTTGGCTCCCGAGCAGTATGAAGTCAATGTCGCCACCGTGCCGTCGAGCACGGCGGTGGTAGAATTTGCCGTGAAGCTTCCCGGCACCGACGGGGAGACGGTCTATCTCCCGATCGACTCGAAGTTCCCCGGCGACGCCTATGCGGCGTTGCAGGATGCCTACGACAGCGGCAATCCCGAGGCGGTCAACCAAGCGGCGGCGGTGCTGACCACCCGCCTTAAGAGCTTTGCCAAGGACATCCGCGACAAGTACATCGAGCCGCCCTTCACGACGGATTTCGCCATCATGTTTTTGCCGTTTGAGGGACTGTACGCCGAGGCGGTCAACCGCGGACTGGTGGAGGTGCTTCAGCGCGATTATAAAGTCAACCTCGCAGGCCCCAGCACGATGGCGGCGCTTCTCAACAGCCTGCAGATGGGCTTCCGCACGCTCGCCATTCAAAAGCAAAGCGGTGAAGTGTGGAAACTGCTCGGTGCGGTGCGCACGGAATTTGACAAATTCAGCGATATTTTGACGATGACGCAAACGCGACTCGATCAGGCGAACAAAGAACTCGACAAGCTGGTCGGTGTGCGCACCCGCGCCATTCAGCGCCGTCTGCGTGATGTGGAGCGGGTGGAGGAATCCACCGCCGCGTCACTCTTGGAATAAGGAGGAGAATCTATGTTGACGATACGCGCTGCCGTCCCCGCCGATCGCGAAACGTATTTCGCGATGGCAAAGGCATTTTATCAAACCGACGCCGTGATGCATCCCATTCCCGATGTCCATTTCGAAACCACATGGGAAGAAGTGATGCGCTCCTCGCTCTATGCCGCGATCGATATCCTCGAAGCGGACGGCGAGACGGTCGGCTATGCGCTCTACGCCAAAACCTATTCGCAAGAGGCCGGCGGTATGGTGTTGTGGGTGGAGGAATTGTTCCTTTGCGGGGAACACCGCGGAAAAGGCTACGGTCGAGCGTTTTTTGAACAGCTTTTGAAGACACTTCCGCCCGAGGTGCGCCGTGTGCGTCTCGAAGCGGAACGCGACAACGCGCGAGCGGTTCGCTTGTACGAATCGCTCGGCTTTGAGTGGATGGAATATGAATCCATGATGCTTGAACGCGCATGAGAAAACACGTTTGCACCTTCTCGGTGCAAACGTGTTTTTTTGTCGAAACAACGGTTGTAAAGCGCGACCGAATGCAGTATACTGTAGAAAAGGAACCGTTCTTTTGAGGAGTGTGAAGGCTGTGAAATGTGCGTCTTGCGGTTTTGAAAATCAAAAAGGCAGTCGCTTTTGCGAGCAATGCGGCGCCGCGCTTGTGAAAAAACCGAAATTGTGGGTGTGGATCGTGCCGCCGATCGTGTTTGCACTTGCGGTGATCGCGGTGATCGTGATCGTTGTGTGCGGAGGCGGACACAATCACGAGGAGTCGTGTCATCCCTCCACCTCTTCCGCCACACAGGTGACTACGACCGTGACCAACCCGACGACCACTCCGACGACCGCACCAACGACCGTTTCGACAACGACGGTGCCCACGGTCGCTCCCAAAACGCCGTTGACGCTCGATGACCAAGGGCGCTACGATATCAATATCTTCTTGAGCAACTTCTCCGAACAGCATTTTGCGGAATCGGTGTCGTTCGATGCGGCAAACGCGGACACGGAGACGCTGATCGAATTTGTGCATTTGTTCAATTACATCAATCGCTACAGCGTCTTGCACGACAACCACTATCGGCAAGACGGAAAAGAGTATGTCTACTTGACGTTTGACGAGATCAATCGCGATCTGGAACGCTTCTCCGGCTTGTCGGTGACGGCCTCACAAGCACAGACGGCGATGCCTGCAACGGAGTTTCGTTTTGTGACGAATGACCGCGTGTGTTGGATGCCGGCGGCGGGTGCGTCCCACGGCAGTTTTACGATTGTCGACGCCATGTATGCGCGCCCCGACGGCACGTATGAGGCGGAGTTCACCATCTACGATTTTACCGATATGGGCGGCGGCAACCACATTACCGATGAATCGGTGTATTACATGACGGCCACTGAGGCGTTGCGCCTTGCAAACGTCGAAGTGTACGCAAGCGGTCGTGCGGTGGTGCGTGCGGCGAACGGCGATTCGCCCTATCATTTGATCGCCTACGACGTGTATTGAGAAGAACGGAGGGGAGATTCCATGAAACGAATCGTAATGATCGTGTTGGCGTTGACGCTGATGCTCGCGTCCCTATCGGCGTGTTCTTCACAGTCCGCGTTGCCGCAATGGGGCATACCGGACGATCGGAATGAGCCGTTGACTCCCGTCACTCAACCGCAGGAGGACGAAGAGGAGATCGACCCATCGTATCAGGCGGTGCTCAAAGCGATTGCGGAATCGCTTCCGTGGGACGCAGAGCCGCTGTATCTGAACGGCGAGCCTTTGAGCGCGATGTATTACGGCGCCGACTCGTCTGACATCGGCTATGCACTGCACGATGTGAACGGCGATGGTGTGAAGGAATTGGTGGTTGCAGAGATCGCCCAATCGGATCACGTTTTCCTTGATCTGTTCACGCTGTGCAACGGGCGCGCCAAACTCGTGTGCAGTTCGGACAACAAAACCCGCTACAGTCTGCGCACCGACGGCACGATCTTGTACACTTGGTCGGTCGGTATGGGACAGGGGGTAAGCGGTTGCGATCGGTATCGGCTTGACCCCCAAACGGGCGAATTGACGCTGGAAGTGCGCGTTTGCCAAGATATGGAATACGCAAGATCGCTCGGCATGTCCAACCAAAGCTGGTTTGTTTCCTATACCGACACCGACCGCTCGTCTTACAGCGCGATTTCACAAGTCGATGCCACCGCCAAGGAAGAAGAACTGACGGATGAGACGATGCGGTGTCGACTGTCTTATACCCCCTTGTCGGAGTTGACGTTTGATAACGTGTCCGATACCGTCGACACGCAAGCCCCCAAACCGAAGACTATGATGGATTACCGCGGTTACACCATCGGTGACGTGACCGATCTGTACGGCATCGACTACAAGATTCAAGATTTTCTCTATATGGGCGGGTGGGGCGAGATCGTCTACCCCGACGACAAAACACCGGTCTGCTTCTTTTATTCGTGCTACGCCGGCGACATGGGAAAACCCGTCAGCAACGATGAACGTGTGGCGGGCGTCGGATTGGGCGCGGCCGATTGTGAGGATCAAACCCTGCTCATCCATGAAGGCGCCCCCATCACGATGAAGGCCTCGGATTATCGAGCAAAATTCCCCGATGGTGTCTACAGCGAGAATTATGACAGCTTAGGTATGTTGTATTCTTACACATACAATGGCTGTGATATTACCGCTTCGTGGCACGACAACAATACCGAACGTGCCGCGGATTGGATCGTGATCAGCTATAACTAAAGGAACTCCCCCGAAGCATTTTTACATGCTTCGGGGGAGTTTTTTGTACGATCATATAAGGTCGATGGTGGTTGCCAACATGCTTCTCGCATCGCCGGTTTCGATTTTGCCGTTACCGTCAAAATCCGCGGTGCTCAGCCAATCGTCGCTGAGCGGCATCACCCCTGATAAGCAATACGACAGCACAAGTCGTGCGTCACCGGTGGTCAGCTTGCCGTCTTGGTTCACGTCTCCCTTGGGAAAGCAACCTACCTCTACTCCTTCGATGGTCAAATACGCATACGCGCCGAACGCGCAATCGTTCTCGCGGATATAGAGTTTTGCCTCTCCTTCGGCAAGCGCCGTCACATACACTGTGTCACTGCCGTCTTCATAGGAGATTGCAATGTTCGTCGACGTGGTGTCAACCGAGCCGCCGCGCGCAATCTTGGTGACGGGATGGTAGAACTGAATCGCGCGGGTTTCACCGACCTGCATAGGAGAGCGGTCGTAGGACAGCTGTGTGATATAATCGGGGACAACCGTGGTCGTGGTGGTTTCCGCTTCGATGGTCAAATACGCATACGCGCCGAATGCGCAATCGTTCTCGTGGATATAGAGTTTTGCCTCTCCTTCGGCAAGCGCGGTCACATACACCGTGTCACTGCCGTCTTCATAGGAGATCGCAATGTTCGTCGATGTGGTGTCCACCGAGCCGCCGCGCGCAACCTTGGTGACGGGATGGTAGAACTGAATCGCGCGGGTTTCACCGACCACCATAGGAGAGCGATCGTAGGAGAGCTGTGTGGCGTAGCAAGCAACGGCGGTGGTCGTGGTGGTGGTTTCGTTGTCGGCGGCGACCGCGACGGAGGTGTTCGCGGTAATCGTCGATGCGCATACACAGGTCGTGAGCAGAACGGGCGTCACAAGAAGGCTGAGGTGTTTCAAAAAATGTCGTTTCATCAAGATCACTCCTTTTTGAGATTACGGTGCGGTGGTGGTTGTGGTGGTCGTCGTGGTGGTTGTCGTGGTGGTCGTCGTAGTGGGGCGTGTATGAAACGTGCGCGTTGTCTGTGATGTGGGAAAGAGACTCGGTGCACTGTTTGTCGGTTCCGACGGCGTCGTGGACGGGGTGGTGCTGATGACAGCGGTCGTCGGTACGGTCGGCGACGTGGTCGGCATGGTCGTTACGCGCGCGGTCGTGCGTACAGTCGTGGACGGTACAGTAGGGCGTGCAGTGGATTCGATTGTCGTCGGTGTCGTCGGCGCGTCGGTGGGACGGACCGCGGCGGTGGTGTGTGCGACCGAGGGGGAAGAGGATGGAGTCGTGCCGACTGTCGTTTCGGTTACTTCGGTCGTTTGCGACTGCGATGAGGTGGAGGCGGTGGGGACTGCCAAGAGCGTCTGCGGCTCGGGGGACGGCCACGTTGCCAAAAATGTCCACACAATCAAGGAGAGCGAGGAAGTCAGCAAAAGCGCGTGCCGCACACGGCGTGCCGCGCGACGGCGAGCGACGAGACGCTCTTCGCCTTTTTTCAGCACACTTTCCGTGAACTGCTCATAGCTCTTCATGCTCGATCCCCTCCTTTTCCAGCTGTGTGCGCAGTGCCGCCTTGGCACGGTACAGCAGATTTTCGATCTGTCGTTTGGAGCGATGCATCACGGCGGCGACCTCGTCGCGGCTGAGCTCTTCAAAAAAGGTCAAATACAACACCTGACTGTAGTCGGCGTGCAATGCTTTCAAGGAGCGATGGATGATGCGGTTGCGTTCTTCGCGTATGTACTCTTGCTCAAGTAGATTTTCATCCGACAGGGTGTACATCTCATCGATAGGGATGGTGTGTCGTTTGGCGTACTTTCGGATTTGATCGACCGCCGTGTTGCGTCCGATGGCATAGAGCCATGTTTTAAACGAACTTTTTCCCGAAAAGCGCGGTTTCTTTACGATGAGCACCACAAACGTTTCCTCGGCAAGTTCTTCGGCAATGCAGATGTTTTTGGTAAGGCTGTGGATATATAGGATCAATCCGTCCCGATAGGAGCGGATGATGTCGGACAGCGCGTCGTTGTCGCCGTCCAAAAAACGGCGGTATAACTCCGCTCCGTGATCCATGACGCGTTGCTCCTTTCGTTGGTGTTTCATTAATTAGTCGTTACGATGCGAAAAATCTCTCACGAAATCTGAAAAAACGCCGAAGCTTTTGAAAGAAAAGCTTCGGCGTTTGCGGTATGGTTTACAAAATCAATGTCAGCAACAGCTCGCGCACGTCGGTGGTGGTGACGGCACCGTCGCCGTTAAAGTCCGCAAGCACGCTGTCGGGGAATCCGAGTTCGACGTTCGTGAGGCAGTACATCAGGATCGTCCGTGCATCCGAACTGGTCACGATCCCGTCAAAATCGGCGTCGCCCGGGACGAGCGCATCGTTCACCGTCGGGTTGGTGGTGGGGGAGGTCGTGGAGGTCACGGGGCTGACCGTCGTGGTCGTCACGGTGGTGTAAATCGTGGTGGGGACGGTGGTGTTGTAGTCGGGGTTGGTGCCGTCAGGACCGGTCAACACCCACGTGGTGGTCGTGGTCGGCAGGGTGGTCGTCGTCCACGTGGTGGTGTCGTAAGCGGCGGTCGTCGTATCGTCCCACGGGAACGAGGGGCGCGTGGTCGTTTGGATCTTCGGGGCTTCTTCGTGGCACACCGCTTCGTGCGACAACACCAGGTGACCGACCGTCACCGAACCGGGCGCTGTGAGCGTCACGGTGAATTGCTCGATCGGGTTGAGTCCATCCCAAGGCGACGACACGTCGCCCGCAAGAACGTACGCACCGGCGGCGATCGTGCCGTCCGTTTGTATCGCGCTTTCGGGGAACCACGTCATCGGATCAAACAGGTTGCCCCAATCGGTTGTCATCGAGACCGTAAAGGGGACGTTGGCAATGATGGTCAAATGCATATAGTCATACGCGGCGTTGAGCTCGGCGGCGTACGGCTCGATCGTGAGCGTGCCGCCGTCGTAGCTGTAGCAATCCGCCGACAGCCATCCGCCGTAGTAGGGATCCGCGAGGATCGCCATCGTGTCACTCGTCGTGAAGCGCGAAAATTGCAGAAGGTCGTTCACATCACCGCACACCGACTGCGGAGGCGGTGTTGTGGTGGTGGGGAGCATCGTGGTCGGAGCGGTGCCGTCGGGACCGGTCAACACCCACGTCGTGGTGGTCGTGGGCGGCCACGTCGTATCGGTGGAACAGCAATTCCAATCGGTGGTCGTGGTGGTATAGGGCATGGTCGTGGTGGGGGTCATGTCGGCAACTGCTGTCATGGCGGCGCTGACGGGGATCAGCATCGTGAGCATCACCGACAAGACAATGAGAATCGTCATCCATTCACGTTTCATACAACATCGAACCTCCTTTGAAAAGAGAATACGCTTTCTACTTATACTATACCGCCTTGCCGTCGAAAATACAAGACCGCCGCCGCACTTTTGTCTACATGCACAAAAAGCGCTTTTGAAGATTTCTTCTTGAGTGCATGCGGTGTCCTCGAATTGGAGCAGAGTTTTCTTAACCTCCCTTGTCAAAGGGAGGTGGATTCGGCGTAAGCCGAAGACGGAGGGATTCTTTCGTGCAGAATGCGTCGGAACACAAAAAGAGCCTCCCTGCAATCGTTGCAGGGAGGCTTCGATGGTCTTACAGATTGTAGTACTTGTCGTACTCGGCGGGGTGGGGAATGGCGGCCAGTTGGCGGCATTCCTCGCGCTTCGCCTTGAGGAAGTTTTTGATGAGTTCCTCGGGGAACACGCCGCCCGCGGTGAGGTAGTCGTGATCCGCTTCGAGGGCATCCAGCGCCTCGTCGAGCGAGGTCGGCAAGCCTTGGAGCTTCGCCTTCTCTTCCTCGGACAGGTGGTAGAGGTTGACGTCGTAGGGACCCCAGCCGTTCTCGTGCGGATCGATTTGGTTCTTGATGCCGTCCAGACCCGCCATCAGGATCGCCGCATAGCAGAAGTAGGGGTTGCAGGTCGCGTCGGGGTTGCGCAGCTCAAAGCGACGCTTGTCGGGCGACTTCGCGTACGCCGGAATGCGGATGACCGCACTGCGGTTGGAGGTCGCGTAGCCGACGGTGACGGGCGCTTCAAAGCCGGGAACCAGACGCTTGAACGAGTTGGTGCTCGGGTTTGTGAGCGCGCACAGCGAATGGATGTGCTTCAAGAGACCGCCCATGAACCAATGCGCCTCACGGCTGAGTCCTGCATAGCCGCTGTCGTCGGCGAACACGGGTTGACCGTCCTTCATCAGGAGCATATGCACGTGCATGCCGCTGCCCGCCTCGCCGTAGATCGGCTTGGGCATGAAGGTGGCGGATTTGCCGTACTTCAACGCGGTGTTGTGGATGATGTATTTGATCATCATGGTCGCGTCGGCAAGCTCCGACATTTTGCCCAGCTGCGGCTCGATCTCAAACTGACCCGATGCCGCGACTTCGGGGTGGTGGTAGTTGATTTGGATGCCCATGTCGCCCATGTGCATGCACATCTCACTGCGGCACTCATACGACACGTCAAACGGCTTCGCCACGTGGTAGGCCTTCTGCTTCGGGACGACGACGCCCTTGCCTTCGATGCCGCTGTTCCAGTAGGACTGCACCGCGTCGACCTGTGCGGAAATGGTGTGGGGCTCCACGTTCCAACCCACTTGGTCGAAGAGATAGAACTCGAATTCGGGGAGGATCAGCATCGTGTCGGCGACACCGCTGTCCTGCATGTACTTCTCCGCCGCCGCCACGATGTTGCGCGGATACTGCGCCAAGGGGCGGTTTTCGGGGGTGTCGATGATCATCGCGTTGCCCGTCATCGACAGCGTCGGGATCGAGCAGAACGGATCGATCACCGCCGTATCGGGATCGGGGATAAAGACCATGTCGCTCTTCTCCACGACTGCATAGCCGTAGTTCGACGCGTCAAAGCCGATGCCGCTCTTCATCGTGTCCTCCGAGAAGTTTTGCGCGGGGATGGTCACGTGACGGTATTGACCGTGGATGTCCACCATCTTAAAGTCGATCATCGCAATGTCGTATTCCTCGATCATTTGCAAAATGTCCTGAACCGTTTTCGCCATTTACCTTCACTCCTTACAGAGAATTTTTTAGCTCTTTCTTTATCATACACCAAAATCCGACACTTCACAAGTCCCATTTGCAAGAAAAAATAAACTCGTCCGTGCCTGCAAGGCACGGACGGGTTTGGTGAATCCGTAATATGAACAGCGGCTTACCAACTGTCTGTTGCATCCATCATGTGTGTAAAGTTATCATGACAGCGAATGCAGAATTTGGATCTGATGATGCTGCTGTAGTCATCGCTTCCTTCGGAATAGGATTTTCCGCAAGAGGAACATGTGATTTTGTCTTTTTTGCTGTTAAGCAGAGACGGGTCAGTTTTTCCGACTCCTTGGAAGAAAACGAGTTGGAGTGTGAGCGTAAGCAGGATAGCGCCTATCGTGACGATGGAAAGTACCGTGGCGAACTTGCGGGATTGCGTTGTGTCGGCATCTTGGAAGATGGCGAATTTGAGAGCTGCAAGAAGTAACAAAAAGAGAAAACCGGCGACAATACCAACAACGGTCGGTATGACCGAATGATCGTGGGAGTCCTGTTGTAATTGTGCGAAAAGCATGCAAATCAAGACGATACATCCTACAGTACATATACCACAGCCAAGCAACGGGGTTTTGACTTTTTTAAAATACTCTTTCATAATAATCTCCTCTCCGCAACCAATCGGTGCACTTTTATATTAGTACAAATATTTACTAAAGTCAATAGTAAATTTATTTACTTGGTATGATACTATCATCGACAGATAGCAGGGAGCGATGGTGCTATGGAGATGACGTATTTGAAACGGCTTCGCGATTTGCGCGAGGATCACGACAAAACCCAGCAAGAGATCGCCGACGTGCTCGGCACGTCGCAGACGATGTACGCGCGCTATGAGCGCGGCGCCAACGAGTTGCCCATTCGCCATTTGATCACGCTGTGTCGGTATTACGGCGTGAGCGCGGATCACATCTTAGGATTGAAATAAACAGAAAAAAGGAGCGTGGATTCCGCTTTGGAACCCCACGCTCCTTTTTCTATAGGCGACATGGTAGGGGAGGGCCTCTGTGCCCTCCCGTTGGAAACCGTCGTAGTATGTTGTAACAAGGAATATCTTTATAATCCTATTCGCCCGCGGATGCGGCACGACACATAGGTCGTGCCCTACACCAACGAATACGATTACGTAGACCAACTATAAAAAGTCAAGCAGCAAAATGAGAAATATTATCAGAGAAAGAAACGTCTTTTGAGAGGATGGCAAAGAGTACACGAACAAGCTTTTTCGCCACATGAGATGTAGCGACAGAGTAATGCTTTTTCTCA
>JAFQFZ010000040.1 GCA_017398425.1 Clostridia bacterium
CTTCCTGGCACGGACTTAGACACCTGTACTTTCAGGAGAATCGCCGCCGCTTGATCGCCGAAGGCGGTATGACTGAACGCCAGGTTGAAAACGAAATGAGCGAGCGTATGGGACACCACCGCAACGATATCAAGAAGTTTTATTCCGAGCTCTTGAAGGATTCATAAGAGAGGAGGAGATAAGTGGGTAAAGAGGTTAAGATCATTCTCAAATCCCACATACCTGAAGATGAAATTGAAGCAATGGCAAAATGCTTCCTGCCGGACATATTAGACTTCTTTGAATCCGAAGAAGGCAGACAAGAATTTGAACAGTGGAAAAGAGAGCAAAGCGAAAAATAACACAATAACTTGATTCGCGAAAATTACAAGCCTTTTTATAGAAGGAGGTGATTTTCGTGAAAGAACTCATTAAAGTCAGATGTAAAAATCTGCACATCAAAGCCGATGAAGAGTATCTGTACTGTGAAGCAAAAGACGAATACGAATTCAAAATATCTATTGAATTGATATTTGATATCGTAAGATGTGTGTATAACAGAATACAGGAATATAAGAAAATCGGGTAAAAAGATAGCCTCGCTAATGGTGAAAACCAAAAGCGAGGCTTTTCCTTTTGTGAACAATATTAAGCAGTCTCATTGAGAAAAACAACAAACCCGAACGTTTCACCAATCGGTAAAAGATTCGGGTTTGAATGCTTTGGTGCGGATAAGAGGACTTGAACCTCCACCGAGTTGCCCCGATTAGAACCTGAATCTAACGCGTCTGCCGATTCCGCCATATCCGCATATTCACTTCGTCGCTTGTGGCGACAGGTGATATTATAGCGCGTACCCGCAGAAATGTCAAGCGTTTTTCTGAAGAAATTTCAAAAAATCAACTGATCAATTTTTTACGCATCGTTTCAAGGATGGCGCGTTCACGGCGCGATACCTGCACCTGTGTCATACCGAGCTGTTCGGCGGTTTTTTGCTGGGTCTCGCTCTTCAAATAGCGCAACACGATCAGCGCGCGATCGCGCCCCTCCAGCTCCGATAACACTTGTTGCAGTGCCAGTCGGTCGGTGATGCGTTCTTCGATCGCTTCACCGGGCAGATCAATTTGTTCACCGTCGTCCTCTTCCCCGCTTCGTGTTAATGACAACGTCGGCAATCCTGCACTGAGCGCCTGCGCCACCTCTTCGGGTGTACGTTCCAGCCGCGAAGCGATCTCCGATACCGTCGGCTCACGATCCCATTGGGCGGTGAGTTCCTCGCGCACGCGCGACGCTTTGAGCGACAGTTCGCGTATCGAACGACTGACACGCACACTGCCGCCGTCTCGGAACAGGCGGCGCATCTCTCCGATGATCAGCGGCACGGCATAAGTCGAAAAACAAAACCCGCGCTCGGGTTCAAAATGATCCACCGCCTTGACGAGTCCGACGCATCCTGCTTGAAACAAATCCTCATACTCGGGACCGCGTCCGTGAAACCGCTTGGCACAGGTGTGTACCAGACCGATGTTCTCTTCGATAAACCGATCGCGCTCACTCATAACACATCGTCACGGCGGCGGCGCACCCGTATGTATTTCTCCATAGTGACCGTGGTCCCCTTGCCGACGGCGGAGCGCACCTTCATCGTATCCATAAAGCTCTCCATGACCGAGAACCCAAGCCCCGAACGATCTTCGCCGCCTGTTGTGTACAGCGGCTCCATCGCTTTTTTAACATCGGGGATACCGCAACCGCGGTCACGCACCTTCACCATCACTCGGCCGTTTTCAAACAACTGCACCTGAACGGTGATATCCCCGATATCATCGCCGTACGCATGGACGATGCAATTGGTCACCGCCTCGGATACGGCGGTGCGCAGATCGGCCAGTTCATCCACCGCGGGATCAAGCTGTGCCACAAACGCCGACACCGCACTGCGGGCGAAGGCTTCGTTTGCCGAACGGCTGGCAAACACCAACCGCATTTCATTCATAGTTTTCACGGTAATCATCCTTTCCAAATCGGTAATTTTTCCAATCCTGCCAGCCGCATGACCTTTTCCAGTCGCGCCGACGCACCCTGAATCCGCAATTCGCCGTCCAGCGATCGTATCAGCTTGTACCGTCCCATGACAAATCCGATACCTGAGCTGTCCATAAAGCTGATGCCTGAAAAATCAAGCACCAATCGCTTTGGTCGTCGTTCGCGTATCACGGTATCGACACGCTCACGAAGCGGTGCGGCATTGTGATGATCGAGCTCACCGCTCAGGTAAACGGTGGTGATCTCCTGTTCCGTGATGGTTTTCACGTCCATAGCTTGTCCTTCTTTCTTTCGTGGTGATACCGATATCGTACCGCACATCCCATGCAAAGAAGCACGAAACGCCTTGTCGCAACGGAGGATATTATGTTGCGTTCCCGCGAAGTACGGGTTTTTGAAAAAAACTTGTATTTTTTTGCATTTAGGACTTGATTTTTTCAAAGGGATTCATTATAATAATCTAGCGCCTTGAGTTTGACCGACTCAAAACGTACAACCGAATATGGAGAAGTCGCGTAGTTGGTCGAGCGCGCACGATTGGAAATCGTGTAACGGCTAATCCCCGTTCGAGGGTTCGAATCCCTCCTTCTCCGCCAGAAAAGAACCCACATTTGTCGCAGACAAATGTGGGTTCTTTTCAACTAAATCCGTCCTTTCAGACGGAATAAATCCCACTGTGGTGGGATGAAATCACTCCGTGATGAAATCCGACTTCGTCGGGTAAAGGGACGGATTTCATTCCATCTGCGTCAGCAGATTTCATCCGAACGGAGCGAGGATTTCATCGCGCCCCGCGCGATTTCATTAAAAATCGTTAAAATATTGAAAATCAAACTTGTTGTTGATATAATATACATATAAGGAGGTAAGGATATGAAAAAGCTTGGATTGCTTCTATTGACACTAACTCTGCTTCTTAGTTTATGTGGATGCACTTATCGTTTATGTGGATACACTTATCAAGACCCGGTACTTGCCTCGTTGCCTGATTGTAAATCTAAGGTGTTTTACACTTCCGGCGGTTTTCAGGATTTTACCGATTATGCAAAGTATACTTATGAATCTGTTACGGCTCAAGATCTAAAGGAGTCAAAATTCTTTTCGGAAACGACTGCTGATGATGTAGAGGAAATACTACTACATATCGATAACTTTGAAGAATGGGTTGAAACGATCGGTGAAGAACTAAAAGATAATTACGACTTTGACAAAAACATTGTGTCCGAGGGAGATTTCTTCTACATCGAAACAAAAGCCGGGGAACCGATTGGGCAAGGAACATACGATAAGTTTGATAATTATTCTGTTTACTATTTTGACATTGACACACAGACTTTATACTATTTCCATAACAATATTTAATACTGCACCCACTGACTTAAAAATGCACCCCCTAATATGACTTTGCACCCCCTTGCTTCAAAAAGGGGGGCGTTTGTATCAAAATTAGGGTTAGTCTTCAAAAGAACAGCACCCCAAAAGGGGTGCTGTTCTTTTGTTTGCGGGAAGTGGGATTCGAACAAGTCACGTTCCCGAAAACGTGCCGGTTTCGGGAACGATCGGTACACAGCAAAAGGTGTCCCATCCAAGCCATGGAAGGGACACCTTTTCAATCCTCTATTTTCGTGAACCGCTTATAGGTCACGCCGTCGCGTTCGACCGTTTCGTCCCACATACTTGCGGGTCTCACCCAGTAGCCGCCGTCACCGTAGAGTGCGCGATACACCACCATTTCCTCACACGTTTCGGAGTGTTTGGCGATCGCGATCACCTCATATTCATTGCCCTTGAAATGCCGATACTTTCCGCAAGAAACAGACATACGTTCCCCCTCCTTTTACTTTCTTTAGTATACCATACATCGAACCGTTCAAAAAGACTGGAAATTTCAAGAATACTATGCTATACTGAATGGGTTAATCCTAAGTGTTAAGGAGTGATCCTCATGAAACGAGAGCAACTCGGAAGTCGTCTTGGCTTCATCCTGTTGTCCGCCGGTTGTGCCATCGGCATCGGTAACGTGTGGCGTTTCCCTTCGATGGCGGCCACCAACGGCGGTGCGATCTTTGTGCTGTTGTATTTCGTCTTTTTGATCGCATTCGGTATTCCGATCATGACGATGGAATTTGCGATGGGACGCGCCGCACAAGCAAGCCCCGTGAAAATGTATCAAAAGCTTGAGCCGAAGGGCAGCAAGTGGCATTGGCATCGTTTTCCCGCCCTTGCCGGCAACTACCTGCTGTTGATGTTCTACACCACCGTCGCCGGTTGGATGCTCCAATACTTTGTCTTCGGTACGCAAGGTAAGTTCCACGGCATCGATCAAGCGGGTTCGGCGGCGCTCAACGGCGAGATGATGAACAACCCCCTGATGATGTTCCTCTTTGCGACCATCACCATGGTCATCGGTATGGTGGCATGCATCGGCGGTGTCAAAAAAGGCATCGAGCGCATCACCAAATATATGATGCTGGCGTTGCTCGCGCTCATCTTGGTGCTGGTTGTCAACAGCTTATTCCTTGAAAATGCCGGCGAGGGCCTGAGTTTCTACCTCGTGCCGAATCTCGACGCGGTGAGCAAGGTCGACGGCGGATGGTTCGGCGTGATCGTCAATGCGATGGGCCAAGCGTTCTTCACTTTGAGCATCGGCATGGGTTCGATGGCGATCTTCGGCAGTTATCTCAAAAAGGACCGCTCACTCCTCGGAGAAGCGATCAACATCGCCGCGCTCGACACGGTGGTGGCGATTTGCGCAGGTCTCATTATCTTCCCCGCCATCTCGTCGCAAGATCCCGCTATCCTTCAAAACCCCGACGCGATCTCCGGTCCGACGTTGATCTTCCAAACGCTTCCGCCCATCTTTGCGAACATGCCGATGGGTGATTTCTGGGGCGCTGTGTTCTTCCTCTTCCTGTCGTTTGCGGCGCTGTCGACCATCATTGCGGTGTTCGAGAACATCGTGGCAAGTTGGATGGACATGGGCTTCTCGCGTCTCAAAGCGTGCCTCATCAACGGCATCGCGCTGATTTTGCTCGCGATCCCCTGTATCCTTGGCTTCAACGTACTTTCGGGCTTTCAACCGCTCGGAGAGGGCTCGGTGGTGTTGGATCTCGAGGACTTCCTCGTTTCCAAGCTCCTTCTCCCCGTCGGTTCGTTGCTCTACGTCATCTTCTGTACCACCCGCTACGGCTGGGGCTTCAAGAAATTTAAAAACGAAGCCAATCTCGGCAAAGGTCTCAAGGTCGGCGATTGGATGCGCGGGTATCTTACCTACGTTCTCCCGGTGATGATCGCCGTCTTCTTTGTGATCGGTATTGTGCAAACCTTCGCCTGATTTCATAAGGAGGGTTTTCCATGAATGATCTCCCGTTATCGCGCACACTGTGCGTGTATAAGATCCTCGACCGCTATTCCGACGAAACGCATCCGCTGACACTTCGTCAGATCATTGACCTCTTGCATGAGCAATACCAACTGCACGCGCACCGCACCACCGTCACCAAGGACATTGCGGAGCTGACGGCATACGGTGTCGATATCGTGACGGTGCATTCCACGCAAAACCGCTATTTCATCGGCAATCGCGTGTTTGAGATCCCCGAACTGCGTCTTCTGATCGATGCGATTCATTCATCGAAATGCTTGACTTCCAAGAAGAGTCGGGAATTGATCGACAAGCTGACGACATTGGCAAGTGTCCATCAAGCAGATGTGCTCAAGGCGCGTCCGCTCTCGGACTGTATTTACAAACCGAAAAACGAGCAGATCTATTACATCATGGACACCATCCACCAGGCGATCGACGAGGGAAGACAAATCGAATTCCAGTATTTCGATTATGCCCCCGACAAAACGGTCGTCCTGCGCAACGACGGTGAGGTGTATCGTTTGAGCCCGTATGCGTGTCTTTGGAGCGGCGATCACTACTATGCGATCGGATGGAGTGAGAAGCATCAAAACGTCTCGGCGTTTCGTGTGGATCGCGTCGCGGGTGTTCCGACCCTCGGTGAGAAGGCGATCCAACCGCCCGACGGCTTCGACCTGCAGGAATACACCAAGACGGTGTTTGAGATGTACGGCGGTCCGCTCGTGAACGTGGAGCTTCGCTGTCAAAGCGATATGATGAAGGTGATCCTCGACCGTTTTACGGACGATGTGGAGGTGACACAGTCCGACGACAACGGCTTCACCGTCACCGTCAAGGTGCCGTTGTCCCCCACCTTCTACGGCTGGCTTTTCACCTTCGGAGGACAGATCCGACTGCAGTCTCCATCGTTTGCCGTGAACATCTACAAAGAGATGTTGCAAAAGAATCTGGAAATCCAATAACATAAAAAGCGCGTTTCTTCGCAAGGAAGAAACGCGCTTTTTTTAATCGTCTTTGAACATGGTTTTGATCTTATCAAAGAAGCTTTTGCGCTTTTGGTAGTTCTTGTCCGAAGTGGAACCGTCAAACTTTTTGAGCAACTCTTTTTGCTCGTGAGAGAGGTTCTTCGGAACTTCCAGCACCACACGGAAGATGAGATCGCCCATGCGGCGACCTTGCACATCGGGGAAGCCTTTTCCCTTAATGCGGAGCAGTTCGCCCGGTTGCGTCCCTTCCTTGATGGTGAACGGCACACGACCGTCGAGCGTCGGGACGTCGATCTCCGCGCCGAGCGCCGCCTGCGTGAAAGTCAAGGGCAGGTCGCACACGATGTCGTTGCCGTGGCGTTCGAAGATGGGATGCGGACGCACCGAGACGCGCACCTGCAGATCGCCTGCCGCGCCGCCGTTTTGACCGGCGTTGCCTTTGCCGCGCACGATGATGGTCTGCCCATCGTCGATGCCAGCCGGGATGTTGATGCCGACGGTGCGACGCGCCGTCACGCGACCGCTTCCGCCGCAGGTTTTACACGGCTTTTCGATGATGCGTCCGGTACCGCGGCATCGATCACACGCCGCTTGCGTCTGCATAACGCCGAAGGGGGTGCGCTGTTGACGGCGCACCTGACCGCTGCCACCGCAGTTGGGGCAGGTTTTCGGGGATGTACCTTTTTCGGCACCGCTTCCGCCGCACTCGTCGCACGCTTCGACCACGGAGATCTCCACCTGCTTTTTCGCGCCGCGCGCCGATTCTTCAAACGACAGCACCACCGAAGCCGCCACGTCGCCGCCGTGACGCGGAGCGTTGGGGTTGCTTCGACGACCGCCGCCGCCACCGAAGAACGAGGAAAAAATGTCCCCAAGATCGAAGTCCATATCGCTGAAACCGCCGCCGTAGCCGCCGCCTGCCCCGAAATTCGGGTCGACACCGGCATGACCGTACTGGTCATAGCGTGCTTTCTTTTGTTCGTCGGACAGCACCTCGTACGCTTCGTTGACCTCTTTGAAGTTCGCTTCCGCTTCCTTGTCGCCGGGGTTCAGGTCGGGGTGATACTGTTTTGCCTTTTTGCGATACGCCTTTTTGATTTCGTCGTCGGATGCTCCCTTTTGGACACCGAGCACCTCATAAAAATCGCGTTTATCTGCCATTGGAGATTCTCCTCGTTGCACATATATCTAAGTCAAAAGCGAACGGGCGCCCCTCCGCTGTCAGGCGAAGGGGCGATGCCGCTTTGTATATCGATGATTATTGGACGTCGCCGTCGTAGAAGCCGTCCGCGCTTTGCGTCGGGTCGGCCTGCGTGGGATCGCCCTGCGGCGCCGCCGCTTGGTAGATCTTCGTCGCCACTTCGCCGAACGCCTTCATGAGTTCTTCCTTCTTCGCCTTGATCGCATCGACGTCTTCGCCCTTGAGCGCTTCCTTGGTCTCGTCGATCTTCGCTTGCACGTTCGCCTTGTCGGCAGCGTCAACCTTGTCACCGAACTCACCGAGCGCCTTTTCGCACTGGTAGACCGCCTGATCCGCTTCGTTGCGCGCTTCGACCGCCTCACGGCGCTTCTTGTCTTCCGCCGCATACGCCTCGGCATCCTTCACCGCTTTTTCCACGTCGTCCTTGGACATATTGGTGTTGGAGGTGATGGTGATCTTCTGCTCGCGACCCGTCGCCATGTCCTTCGCGGAGACGTTGACGATGCCGTTGGCATCAATGTCGAAGGTCACTTCGATCTGCGGGATGCCACGCGGAGCGGGAGCGATGCCGTCGAGGTGGAACATACCGAGCGTCTTGTTGTCGCGGGCAAACTCACGCTCGCCCTGCAGGACATGGACCTCGACCGACGGCTGATTGTCCGCCGCCGTGGAGAAGATCTGGCTCTTCTTCGTGGGGATGGTGGTGTTGCGCTCGATGACTTTGGTCATGATACCGCCCATCGTCTCCACGCCGAGCGACAAGGGAGTAACGTCGAGGAGCAGCAAGCCCTTGACGTCGCCGCCGAGAACGCCGCCCTGAAGCGCGGCACCCATCGCGACGCATTCGTCGGGGTTGATGCCCTTGAAGGGCTCTTTGCCCATGAAGTTCTTAACCGCCTCCTGCACCGCGGGAATACGGGTGGAACCGCCGACGAGGAGCACCTTGTCGATTTGCGAAGCGGTCAAGCCGGAATCGCTGAGTGCTTGCTTGACGGGAGTCATGGTCGCTTGCACGAGGCTCTCGGTCAGGCGGTTGAACTCCGCACGGCTGAGGGTGAGATCAAGGTGCTTCGGACCGTTGGCGTCCGCCGTGATGAAGGGCAGGTTGATGTTGCTGGTCATGCCGCCCGACAACTCGATCTTCGCTTTTTCCGCGGCTTCGCGCAGACGTTGCATCGCCATCTTGTCATAAGACAGGTCGACACCTTCCGCCTTCTTGAATTCCGCGACCAACCACTCGACCACCTTCTGGTCGAAGTCGTCGCCGCCCAGACGGTTGTTACCCGCGGTCGCGAGCACTTCCTGCACGCCGTCACCCATCTCGATGATGGAAACGTCGAACGTGCCGCCGCCGAGGTCATAGACCATGATCTTTTGATCGTTCTCTTTGTCGATGCCGTACGCGAGCGCTGCCGCCGTGGGCTCGTTGATGATGCGCTTGACTTCAAGACCTGCGATCTTGCCCGCGTCCTTGGTCGCCTGACGCTGCGCGTCGGTGAAGTACGCCGGGACGGTGATGACCGCCTCGGTGACGGTGTCGCCGAGATACGCTTCCGCATCCGACTTCAGCTTTTGCAGGATCATTGCGGAGATCTCCTGCGGCGTGTAGTTCTTGTCGTCGATGGTCACTTTGAAGTTGGTGCCCATTTCACGCTTGATGGACGACACGGTGCGGTCGGGATTGCTGACCGCTTGTTGCTTGGCGGTGCGACCGACCAAACGCTCGCCGTCCTTTTTGAAGCCGACGACCGACGGGGTCGTGCGCGCGCCTTCGGCGTTGGGGATGAC
>JAFQFZ010000041.1 GCA_017398425.1 Clostridia bacterium
TCCTTATGCCAACGGCGATATCCATATCGGCACGGCACTCAACAAGATCATCAAGGATATGATCGTGCGTTATCGCAATATGAGCGGTTGGCTTTCTCCGTTTGTTCCGGGCTTTGATACGCACGGCTTGCCGATCGAGCTGAAAGCACGCGCAAAGGCCGGTGTGGAAAAGGCGGCGACGATGTCTCCGGTCGAGATCCGTGACATTTGCCGTGAATTCGCTCTGATGTATGTGGAGAATCAAACCAATCAATTCAAGCGTCTCGGTGTTTTGGCAGAGTGGGATAATCCGTATCTGACGCTTGCAAACGATTTCGAAGCGCGTCAAATCGAAGTGTTCGGTGATATGGCGCTCAAAGGTTATATTTACAAAGGTCTGAAACCGGTGTACTGGTGCCCCGATTGCCAAACGGCTCTTGCGGAGGCGGAGATCGAGTATGCGGAAGATCCCTGCTATTCGATTTATGTGAAATTTGCCGTAGTGGATGACAAGGGGATTTTTGCCGCGAAGGGCATTGCTCCCGAAAAAGTTCACTTTGTAATTTGGACGACCACCACGTGGACGCTTCCCGCGAACGTGGCGATTTGCCTCGGACCGGATTTTACCTATCAGCTGATCAAAGCCGGCGAGGAATACTACGTGATGGCGGATGCGCTCAGTGCGGCAGCGATGGCGCAAGCAGGCATCGAGAACTATGACGTTGTTGCGGAGTTTAAGGGAGCCGAACTGGAATTGATGACCGTTCAGCATCCGTTCCTCGACCGTCGTTCGCTTGTGATCGTGGGCGACCACGTGACGCTCGAAAGCGGTACTGGTTGCGTGCATACCGCTCCGGGACACGGCGTCGAAGACTTTGACGTCTGCAAGAAATATCCCCAGATTCCCGTGGTCGTGCCGGTGGATAATCGTGGCTACATGACGGCGGAGGCCGGAGAGGTTTGCGCGGGCATGAAGACCGATGAAGCTAATAAAGCCATTGCGGCGTGCTTGGAGCAGTCGGGCGCTTTGTTCGCTATGCAAAAGATCATCCACCAATATCCGCACTGCTGGCGCTGCAAGAAACCGGTGCTGTTCCGTGCGACCGATCAATGGTTCTGCTCGGTCGAGAGCTTCAAAGATGAGACGCTCAAGCAAATCGAGGATATCAAATGGATGCCGTCGTGGGGCGAGAATCGCATTGCATCGATGGTGAGCGGTCGTGCCGACTGGTGTATTTCCCGTCAGCGTTTGTGGGGCGTACCGATCCCGGTGTTTTACTGTGAGGATTGCGGCAAGCCGATCATCGATCGTTCCTTCATTCAATCGGTCTCCGATCTCTTCCGTAAGGAAGGTTCGAATGCGTGGTATACGCACGAGGCGGCCGAAATTCTGCCTGCGGACGCTACTTGTCCGCACTGCGGCGGTCACAGCTTCCGCAAGGAAAAGGACATCATGGACGTGTGGTTCGATTCCGGATCGTCGCATGCGGCGGTTTTGGAAGAGCGTCCTTACCTGAAGTGGCCGGCGGATCTCTATATGGAAGGCGCCGACCAATATCGCGGCTGGTTCCAAAGCTCCCTCTTGACGTCGGTAGCTTGCACCGGTAAAGCCCCCTACAAATCGGTCTTGACTCATGGTTGGGTCGTGGACGGCGAGGGCAAAGCGATGCATAAGTCGGCAGGCAATGCCGTGTCTCCGTCGGAGGTTATCGACCAATACGGCGCGGATATTCTCCGCTTGTGGGTGGCATCGCTGGATTATACCGATGACGCGCGCCTGTCCAAGGACATTTTGAAGCAACAATCGGAGGCATATCGCAAGATTCGCAACACCGCTCGCTTTATTCTCGGTAACATTCATGATTTTGACCCGAATACCCAATCGGTTTCGGATGCCGATCTGCAGGAGATCGATCGTTGGGCGCTGATGCGCTTGACCCAATTGACCGAGCAAGTGCGTAACGCTTATGAGAACTATGCGTTCCATGAGGCGCTTCACAAGATGCATAACTTCTGCGTGGTCGATATGTCCAACTTCTATCTTGACGTTCTCAAAGATCGTCTCTACGTCGAAAAGGCAGACAGTGTGTCTCGCCGCGCGGCGCAGACCACCATCTATCGTATTCTCAGTGCCCTGACGCGTATGTTGTCTCCGATTCTGGCGTTTACCGCTGAGGAGATCTGGAGCTTCCTGCCGCATACGGCGGATGACGACGCGCGTGCGGCAATCTTCAATGAGATGCCGCGTGCAGAGGATATGACGGCGGTTGACGAGGCGTTTATGGCGCGTTGGGATCGTATTCACGCGGTGCGTGAAGATGCTCAAAAAGCGCTGGAGATCGCCAGAACGTCGAAGCTTATCGGCAAGTCGCTTGATGCGAAAGTCACGCTGTTTGCTGAGGGTGAACTCAACGAGTTCCTGAACGATGTGGCCGCGTTGCTTCCCGAAGTGTTGATCGTTTCGAAGGTGTGCGTCTCTGCGGACGGAAAAGGTGACTTTGTCGGTGAGACGGAGGGCCTGTCGATCGCGGTGGCGCATGCGGACGGCGAGAAGTGCTGCCGTTGCTGGAGCTATGCCGATTCGGTGGGCAGTGATGCCGATCATCCCGAGCTCTGCGCCCGTTGCGCTTCTATTTTGAAATGATGTTAAAATACAGCCGCCTCACCGCTTTTGAAGGCGAGGCGGCTGTGCTTTTTTAGGAGGCTATGTGTATGCTTCAGCTTGCCATCGTATTGATCACAGCCGCCTTGGTCGGTCTGGATCAATTGACTAAATGGCTCGCTACGACGTTTTTGCAGTCGGGCGGTCAAGTAGTCGTCTGGGACGGCGTGTTCAGTTTTCGCTATACGGTGAATACCGGTGCCGCGTGGAGTATGTTTGACGGTCAATCGTGGTTGTTGATCGGTGTCACGTCTGTGATGGTGATCGGATTGATGGTGGTTCTTCTCAGTGGTCGTTTCCGTAAACACAAAATGGCAAACGTCGGTGCCGTCTTGGTTGTTGCGGGTGGCATCGGCAATTTGATCGATCGCCTGTGTTACGGCTATGTGGTGGACTTTATTAAATTTGATTTTATGGATTTCCCCATTTTCAATGTAGCGGATATCTTTGTCGTACTCGGTGCCGTCACGCTCTTTGTGTATTTCGTGTTTATCTATTCCGATAAGTCCGATTCCAAGATCGGTTCCAAGAATCAAGCAGAGGAAGAGGAGATGCCTTCTGGAAACAATGACGATCAAACCGACGTCGGAAACGACGGGGACGAGGCTTGACAGCTTCTTATCTTCCGAGCTTGGTATCAGTCGGTCACAGGTTCAACAATGGTTGCAAAACGGACTTGTAACAGTCAACGATAAGCCGGCTTTGAAAAAACATCCGGTGGACGAATCGGATACGATCGTTGTTCGGATCCCTCAGGCAAAGCCTTATGAACTCACTCCGGAATGTATTCCGCTGGACATTCGCTATGAGGATGAACATTTGCTGGTTGTCAATAAACCCAAGGGAATGGTGGTACATCCGGCGGCAGGACATGCAAGCGGCACCTTGGTGCACGCATTGTTGTATCATTGCGGGGATTCGCTGTCAGGGATCAACGGTGTGATGCGTCCCGGTATCGTGCACCGCATCGATAAGGATACAAGCGGTCTTTTGATGGTTGCTAAGAACGATATTGCCCATCAAGGGTTGGCTGAACAAATCAAGGACCATTCGTTTTATCGTTGTTATCAAACCGTTGTCACGGGACATCTTCGTGAAGAAAGCGGGACGGTGCACGCCCCAATCGGACGCAATCCGAATAATCGTCTGAAAATGGCAGTTACCGCTACCGCATCTAAGGATGCGATCACACATTATCGCGTGTTGAAATCTTTTGAGGGTTATGACCATGTGGAAGTACGTCTGGAAACGGGACGTACACATCAAATTCGTGTGCATATGGCTCATCTTGGTCATCCCGTTGCAGGAGATACACTCTACGGAGGACAAGCGAGTAAGATGTTTGAAGGACAGTGTCTTCACGCGAAAACGCTCGGATTTGTTCATCCGGTCACAGGAGAATCGATGCTTTTTGACAGCGAACTTCCGCCTTACTTTGAGCAATTTCTGCAAACCCTTCGTTGATGTGTCAGGGTTATCGGTTATCTTCAAAAAACACCTTATTTTTTACCGCCGAAAGCGACAGCTTCGGCGGTTTTTTCTTGCTACAATACCGTTATGATTGTTGGAAAGTAGGGGATGTAGCAAATGAAACGAATGTTACCGATGAAGGAAAACGTGACTCGAACGCAGGATATGAATTTTTGGGTTCGCGCAGTTATCTATGCGGTGCTGATAACGATCGGTGTCTTGGTTCCGCGTGCAACCGTGTACGGCGGATTATCACCCTTCGGTGTCTCGTTGGTGGCGTGCGTGGACGGCACGCTCGCATTCCCGGTGGCTGTATCGACCATTGTCGGATATATGATCGCACCGCAAGTAGTTATGCCGCTTCGCTATGTGGCGGCGATTCTGTCTGCACTCGGGTTTTGTTGGGCGTTTGGAGTCACAAAAAAGGTAACCGCTCATCCGTTGTACGCTCCGATCACGGCATTTTTTGCTACGCTGGTGACCGGATTAGCACTTAACGGTATGAACGGATTTCAATGGAGCGTCATGATCAGCGAACTGTGCGAATCTGTATTGGCGGGAGGCTTTGCTTATTTTTTCAAGCAGATGCTTACAGCGTTTCAAAACGCGTCAGGTCCTCGTTCACTGAATATGCAGCAACAAGCGGCACTTGTGGTGACAGCGGCAGTGTTGCTGATGTCGCTGGGAGATTTGACATTCGGAGAGGTGTCGGTCGGGCGTATCCTTACTATGACGGTGATCTTACTTGCGTCCAAAGCAGGAGGTCAGTATGGCGGTACCCTCGTTGGAGTCGTACTTGGCGCGGCAACGGCATTATGCATGCCTGAGCACGCGCCTATGGCATCATCGTATGCGTTCGGAGGATTGCTGACGGGATTGTTTTCTCGTTTCGGTCGTATGTTGGCGGCGATGGTGTTCGTGCTTTCGCACGTCCTGATCTCCTTTAGCTTTGGTGAAAGCGATACCGTGATCACGGCGCTGTATGAAGTGCTTGCAGGTGCGGCATTGTTTTTGGTGTTGCCTCTTTCGGTCGAACGTGGTGTAAATGCGTTGTTTTGTCGCGCCCAAACCATTCCGGCGATGGAAGGATTGCGCCGTTCGGTGGATATGCGACTGGTGTATGCCTCAGACACGCTCGGAGATATCGCCAAGACGGTGGATACCGTTTCCGAAAAATTATCAACGATGAACGCACCGCGGCTTCGGGAAGTGTATACGGCAGTCTGCGAAGATTTGTGTGCGGGCTGTTTTCGGAGAACACAATGTTGGAAAGCAGAGTTTTCCGATACCATGGCGGTTTTTAAAGATATGGGACAAACGCTTCGTTCTAACGGTATTGTACGTCGCGAGGATCTGTGCGAGCGCTTTGTCAAACAATGTCATCATACTGACGAAGTGCTGTCCCGTATGAATAACGGCTACGGTCACTTTCTTATCAAGGAGCATGCCTATCATCGGCTTGGAGACATTCGTTCGATCGTTACCGATCAATTTGAAGGTATGTCATCTTTGCTGGAAGAATTGGCGGAGGATTTTAAAGGTGTGGAACGCGTCGATCCGCAGACAGCCGTACGAGTGGAAGAGGTGTGCGAACGGTACAAAATGCCGATCGTACAAACGGTGTGTATCCTCGGAAGGCGCGATCGATTGGTGGTGGAGCTCTTGGTGGAAGGAGAGCAAAGCGCTGATGAGAACAGCCGTTGGTTCCGGGAGATGTGTGTGGCGTGCGGATGTGATTTGGCACCTCCGAGTGTTATGCATTCGGGACAATTAACCAAAATTCGTTTGACGGAAAAGCCAAAGTTCACGGTGCGCTTTGCGTCGGCACAATTGAATTGTCAAACGGAAAAACTTTGCGGAGATGCTTTTGAAGAGTTTTATGATTACGACGGTCGATATTGTGTGGTTCTCAGTGATGGTATGGGTACCGGCGGTCGTGCCGCTGTGGATGGCGCTATGACAGCAGCTCTTGCAGGGCGTATGTTGCAGGCGGGATTTCGATTTGAAAGTGTGTTGAGAATGATCAACTCGGCTTTGATTTTAAAATCGGAAGACGAAAGCCTCTCGACTCTCGATGCGATACAGATCGATCTGTTCACCGGCACGGTTCGCGGTTTGAAAGCCGGGGCGGCACCGAGCTTTTTGTGTCATCGAGGCCGTGTGACAAAAGTATTGTCCGATTCGTTGCCGATCGGTATCCTTCGCGATGTAGACGCACAGCCGTATGATGAACATTTGGAATCGGGAGATTATTGGATCATGGTGAGCGACGGGGTGGCCGATGGGGACACAGAATGGCTTGAAGAAGCTATTGCAAAGTTGGTAAAACGTAATGTCGGGGAACAAGCGATGGCGAGTGAATTGGTATTTTACGCGCGCGAACGTCAAAGCGGAGAACATGGGGACGATACGACGGCTTTGGTGCTTCGGATCGCATAAGGTTTGTGCAAAGTAGATATTGCCAAATCGCACGATTGTGTGGTACAATAATGGCATTATCGGCTTTTGGAGGATATATACATGATTACGGTTTCGGATCTTTCTTTAAACTTCAGCGGACAAAATTTGTTCGCTCATGTGGATCTTAAATTCACTCCCGGCAACTGTTACGGCGTGATTGGCGCGAACGGTGCCGGTAAATCGACGTTCCTTCGCATCCTTTCGGGCGATTTGGAGCCGTCCTCGGGTGAAGTGGTGATCGATAAAGGTACGCGCATGTCGGTCCTGAAGCAAGACCATTTTGCGTTTAACGAGTTCTCGGTGTTGGATACGATCATTCAGGGCAATCCGCGTCTGTATGAGATCATGCAGCAAAAAGATGCGCTGTATGCCAAGGAGGATTTTACTGAGGAAGACGGAGTTCTGGCCTCGGAACTCGAAGCGGAATTTGCGGAGCTGAACGGTTGGGATGCCGACACGGAAGCGGGTCGTCTGCTTCAGGGCCTTGGCTTGGAGACGGCATTGCTTGATCAAATGATGTGCAATGTGCCCGACCGCGACAAGGTTAAGATTTTGCTCGCGCAGGCTTTGTTCGGTGAGCCGGATATCATTCTGTTGGACGAGCCGACCAACCACTTGGATCTGGCGTCTGTGACCTGGCTTGAGGATTTCCTGATGGCGTATGAAGGCACGGTTATTGTCGTGTCCCACGATCGTCACTTCCTCAACAACGTTTGCACGCATATCGTCGATGTAGACTACACGAAGATTAAAATCTATGTCGGCAACTATGACTTCTGGTACGAATCTTCCCAGTTGATGCAACGCATGGTACGCGATCAGAATAAGAAGCGCGAAGATAAGATTAAAGAGCTGCAAAGCTTCATTGAGCGCTTCTCCGCCAACAAATCGAAATCCCGTCAGGCGACTTCCCGTAAGAAGCTGCTTGAAAAATTGACGGTAGAGGAAATGCCTGCGTCGTCGCGTCGATATCCGTTTGTCGGTTTCCAAATGGACCGTGAAGCGGGTAAGGATATCCTCGTTGTGGAAGGCTTGACCAAAACCATCGACGGCACGAAGGTGCTCGATAACGTCAGCTTCCGTGTCGAAAAGGGCGACAAGATCGCGTTCATCGGCGCGAATGAAGTGGGTATCACGGCGCTCTTCAAGATCCTGTCCGAGGAGATGACGCCCGACAGCGGTACCTTCAAATGGGGTGGCACGACTAGCCAGTCCTATTTCCCGAAGGACAACAACGAGTACTTCGACAACTCGGATAAAAACATCATCCAGTGGTTGCAACAATATTCTACCGACGACACCGAGACCTATCTCCGCGGTTTCCTCGGCAAGATGTTGTTCTCGGGCGATGACGTGTTCAAACCCGTCAAGGTTCTTTCCGGTGGCGAGAAGGTGCGTTGCATGTTGTCTCGTATGATGATGTTCGGCTCGAATGTGCTGATGCTCGATCAACCGACCAACCACCTTGACCTCGAATCCATCACCGCGGTGAACAACGGTCTGATCGATTTTAAGGGTAACATTCTGTTCTCGTCGTACGACCATCAGTTTGTACAGACGGTGGCGGATCGCATCATCGAGTTCCGCGCCGACGGCACCATTCTTGACAAGCGTATGACCTACGAAGATTTCCTGGCGTTCAAAGCCGAAAAGGGTCTTAACTAACAAAAAACCGCCGCTCCTCGTGAGCGGCGGTTTTTTATAGCTTTCATGTAAGGATTCTCTTGCAAATGTTGTCTATAGAAGTGAAAGGGAGGTGAAAGCATGGAGGATCAACACATTGTAGCACTCTTGTGGGAGCGTTCGGAACGCGCCATCGATTCGATATCGAGAACGTATGGATCGTATTGTATGTCTATTGCCGAGCGCATTGTGTGTGACCGAGAAGACGCCGAAGAATGTGTCAACGATGCGTATTTACGCGTGT
This sequence comes from Clostridia bacterium, assembly GCA_017398425.1. Classification (GTDB taxonomy): domain Bacteria; phylum Bacillota; class Clostridia; order Oscillospirales; family Acutalibacteraceae; genus RGIG1959. Next base: position 8,499 of record JAFQFZ010000041.1, read on the forward strand.
GGGAAACCGTACCGCCCGAGCGCCCGCAGTCGTTAAAGGCGTATCTCGGCACGATCGTGAGGAATCTTGCGATCAACCGCTATCGACGCGTACATACGCAAAAACGTAGCTGTGACCGTGTGTCGGAACTGCTGGATGAATTGACGCAGTGCCTTCCTGCGCAGTGCGATTGGGATTCCCTGACGGACGACATGGTCATACGCAATTGCCTGAATCGTTTTCTGAGGGAGCTCTCTTCACGAGAACGTCGCGTGTTTGTGAGACGGTATTGGTATGCGGATTCTGTCACGGACATCGCAAAACTGCTTCATACCAAAGAAAATGCGGTATATGTCATGCTTTCGCGTACCAGACAAAAACTAAAAGAGGCACTGAAACGGGAGGGAATCGTGTTATGAGTGAACAAGCATTACGTTTGTTTGAGTTGATCGGTGAAATCGATGCCGAATATGTAAAAGAAAAGAACAAATCGATATCTTGGCATTGGGTCTATTTTGCATCTGCGGCGGCATGTTTGGCGATCCTTGTTGGCTGCGTGGCGTTTCAAAATCACTCGCCATCCGAACAACCGTTGCTCGGCACGACAACGGAAACGACCGCCACCTCATCCGTGATCCAATCGGTCGGTGGACTGGCGTGCTATGCAAGCGGTCCCGAGGTTGGTGAGGTGTTTGTGGAATTTATGTCGTGGATCGAGAAGGATATCGAACAAGAGGGAACGGCGATGGTGAATTTGTATTATCATGATCAAGACGGCTTGCCGGTACATCGGTCGGAAGAAAAATACCGTGATCTCGACCGCCTCAAAGCGCTCGGTTACGAACTTTACGTCAACGACACCTTCTATGATGACTATTGGGGTGTACCGCGTCAAATGACCTATGTACACGTTCGATTATTGAATCGAGAGCAGCTTTTGGAATTTCCCGCCGGAGACGAGTTTGGATATGTCATCACACCGCTGTATACGTCTTCGATTCCACAGGAGGATTATTTACCTTACTGAAAAAAGAGAACAGGAGCATCGCCACGGCGGTGTCCTGTTCTCTTTTGTTTTTTTAAATTCCCAGTAGGGTTTGTGCTGTTTTGTAAAAGATCTGCTCTCGCGTGTCGTCACTGAGCTTCAATTGCAGGAAGCGTTCCATTTCCGTGACGGGATCCCACAACGGATAGTCACTGCCGTAAACAAATCGTTCGGCACCGTAAAAGTCGATGTAGTGTTCGGCTTCACCGGGTTGCATGAACATCAGGGAACTGGACACATCAAAGAAGCAGTCCTTATCTTTCAGAAGATCAGCGGCTTCTTTGTGAAGGCGATATCCGCCGAAATGGGCGGCGATCACCTGTAACCGCGGGAACAACTCCATCAGATGCTTGAGGCGCGCAGGGTGGGAATAGTCATAGCGCGGGTCACCCATGTGGAACATCACCGGCAACTTGCCCTGCAACAGATCGTATGCCGGGAAAAGTCGTTCGTCGTCAATGTTGAACAGTTGGAAATCAGGATGCATTTTGATTCCACGCAGTCCCTTGTGCATGATATACTCCACTTCTGCCGCTATGTTGTCCATCGCGGCGTGCAGTGTACCGAAACCGATAAATTCCTCGTGATCTTGCAGAGTGTCAAGTATAAAATCGTTGATATTTCGTGTACGGTCCGGTTTCATAGCGACCGGAAGGATCACGTGTTTGTCTACGCCGAGTTGCCGCCCTTTTCTCAACAGCGTGTCCACGGTACCGTCCATCGTTGCGTGATCTTCCAATTCGTAAAACACGCGAATGGATTCGGCCGCTTTGACCGCAATGGCATCGGGGTAAACGTGAGTATGAAAATCGATTACTTTCACAATAGATTCCTTCTTTGCAAAAGTGGGAGTTCCCGTAGGAACTCCCACTCGGAGATTGCCTATAGAACGGAGTGATATCGCTTTATCAAAAGGCGATTTACTCTCCGACCTTCACACGCCAGCCCAAAGTATCAGGCAGCTTGCCGGTTTGGATGCCGGTGATGGTGTCATACAGTTTCATGCTCAGTTCGCCTGTCGTACCGTCGCCGATGGTCATGACCGTGTCCTTGTAGCGGAGCTTGCCGACAGGAGAGATAACCGCGGCCGTACCGGTGCCGAACACTTCTTCGAGTTTGCCGTTGTTTTGTGCTTCGAGCAATTCGTCCGCGGAGATCTTGCGCTCTTCCACATCGTACCCCCAGCTCTTGCAAAGCTGAATGGTGGAGTCACGGGTGATGCCGGGAAGGATCGAACCGCTCAGAGCGGGAGTGACCACCTTGCCGTCGATCTTGAAGAAGATGTTCATAGCGCCCACTTCTTCGATGTATTTGCGTTCCACACCGTCAAGCCACAACACCTGCGAGAAGCCTGCATCGTGCGCTTTCTGTTGTGCGATCAAGCTGGCAGCATAGTTGCCGCCGGTCTTGGCATAACCGATACCGCCGCGCACAGCACGAACGTATTCGTCTTCGATCCAGATTCCAACGGGCGCAAGACCGCTTTCGTAGTAAGCGCCACTGGGAGACAGGATGACCATGAAGAGGTAGGTTTTCGACGGAGCCACGCCGAGGAACTCATCGGTGGCGATGATGAACGGACGGATGTACAAGGAGGTGCCGGGATCGGTCGGGATCCAATCGCGATCCACATCCACAATGGCGCTGACCGCTTGCACAAAGTCTTCGATCGGAAGCTGGGGGATCACCAGACGGTCATTGGTCGCGTTGGTACGCTTCGCGTTCATGTCCGGACGGAACAGATAGACATCGTCGCCGTTTTTGTACGCTTTCAAGCCTTCAAACATTTCCTGACCGTAGTGATACACCATGGCCGCCGGAGACAGGGAGAGGTTTTGGAACGGCTCGATACGGGGATCGTGCCAACCTTGGCCCTCGGTGTAGTTCATGATGAACATGTGGTCGGTAAAGATCTTACCGAAGCCCAGCTTGTCACCGGGTTGGGGTTTCGCTTTGGGCTGAGTGGTTTTGGTGATTTTGATATCCAACATACTTGCGCCCTCCTTAAAAATCGTAACCGGCTTGCAAAGCCTGGCAGTTTAAGTCGATGAGGTTTTCTTTTTTCGCAGGGATGAAGGCTTTGAGTGTGTCCTTATTGCCTTCGAACGTAACCGCGTCACATTCCTTCATCAGTTTACCCATAAGCACCATATTGGCGAGGGTAGAGAAGCCGGCATCCTTAGCGATTTGTGTGGCGGGGATGTAATGCACCGTCACGTCCGTGCGCTCGACCTTTTCACCGATCAGAGTAGAATCGATGAAGATTTGACCGCCGGGGACAACACTGTCCACAAATTTCAAAAGAGAGGGCAGATTCATGGCCACAAGCACGTCGGGCGTGGTGATGATCGGAGAGCCGACGGGCTGATCGGAAATCACGATGCTGCAGTTCGCCGTACCACCGCGCATCTCCGGACCGTAGGACGGCAACCAGGAGACTTGCTTGTCTGCAGTCAGACCTTTGTACGCCAGGAACTTACCGGCAAACAAAACGCCTTGGCCACCAAAGCCTGCAATGAGGATCTGTGTCGTTTTCATATCACTTCTCCTCCTTTGCCGCGGAACGATCTTTGTACACGCCGAGGGGATAATAGGGGATCATATCGGTCTCCATCCACTCGAGTGCTTTTTGCGGTGTCATACCCCAGTTGGTGGGGCAAGCGGACACCACTTCAACAAGAGAGAAGCCCTTGCCGTCTACCTGATTTTGGAACGCTTGCTTGATCGCTTTCTTGGCGTTGCGTACGTTCTTGACGTTGTTCACAGCCACGCGGGCGATGTATTCGGGACCGTCGAGCGTCGAAAGCATTTCAGACACTTTGATCGGCCAACCGCAATGGTTCACGTCACGACCGTAGGGAGAGGTCTGGGTGACTTGACCCGGAAGCGAGGTGGGGGCCATCTGACCGCCGGTCATACCGTAAATCGCGTTGTTCACGAAAATCACGGTGATGTTTTCGTTTCTGGCGGCGCTGTGAACCGTTTCCGCCATACCGATGGAAGCGAGGTCGCCGTCGCCTTGATAGGTAAAGACGATGTTTTCGGGGCGGCTGCGTTTGACACCGGTTGCAGTAGCGGGAGCACGTCCGTGAGCGGCTTCGATCATGTCGCAGTTGAAGTAATCATAGGCCATAACGGCGCAACCGACAGGGGCAACACCGATGGTCTTGCCTTCGATGCCGAGCTCGTCGATCACTTCCGCCACGAGGCGGTGAATGATGCCGTGCGGACAACCGGGGCAATAGTGGAAAGGCACATCAGCCAATGCTTTGGGCTTACTAAATACAACAGCCATTTCAGAACTCTCCTTTCTGTGCTTTACGGATGGACTCCAGCACTTCCTCGGGGCTGGGGATCATGCCGCCGCAACGATTGCACAGGGCAACCGGGCGCTTGCACTTGGTATAGAGTCGAACATCTTCGATCATTTGACCCATATTCAACTCCACAGAGATAAAGCCTTTCACCTTATCCGCCGCGTCTTCCAACGCTTTTTTCGGGAAGGGCCAGAGGGTGATGGGGCGAATCAAACCGACTTTGATACCTTCGGCACGAGCCGTTGCCACCGCATTCTTTGCAACACGGGAGGCGATACCGAACGCAACGACGCAGTATTCGGCGTCTTCCATCATGTACTCTTCCCACATGGCTTCGTTTTCTTCCACGATCTTATAGCGCTCATAGCGCTCCATGTTGGTGATTTCCAACGCTTCGGGCTTCAAGTACAGTGAATTCACGACGTTATGCTCACGCTTGCAGTCGGTGCCGGTCAGCGCCCAAGGTTTGTCATAGGTTTCGATCTCCGCATCTTCAAAGGAGATCGGCTCCATCATTTGACCGATGGTGCCATCTGCCAGGATCATAGAGGTCATGCGGTATTTGTCCGCAAGGTTAAAACCTTTGATGGTCAGGCTGGCCATCTCCTGCACAGAGGCGGGAGCCAACACGATCATGCGGTAGTCACCGTGACCGCCGCCCTTTGTCGCTTGGAAATAATCCGATTGCGACGGTTGGATACCACCGAGACCGGGGCCGCCGCGTTGTACGTTGACAACGAGCGCCGGGACGTCGGAGCCGGCAATATAGCTGAGTCCTTCCGCCTTCAGCGAAACTCCGGGGCTGGAAGAAGAGGTCATAACACGGACGCCTGCCGCGGCGGCACCGTAGACCATGTTGATCGAAGCGATTTCGCTTTCAGCTTGCAGAAATACGCCGCCGATCTTGGGCATTTTCTTTGCCATATAGGCAGCAATCTCCGTTTGCGGAGTGATGGGGTATCCGAAGTAATGGCGGCAGCCGGCACGGATCGCCGCTTCAGCAATGGCTTCGTTGCCCTTCATTAAAACACGTTCTGCCATAGTAGCCTCCTTATTTTTCCACGGTGATGATTCAGTCCGGGCACATGGTTGCGCAGAACGCACAGCCGATGCAATCGTCCGGTTTCACCATCACGGCGGGAGAATAGCCTTTGTTGTTGATTTTGTCAGCGGCGATGGTCAAGCAGCCCTTGGGGCAAGCGTCCACACATAAGCCGCAGCCTTTGCACCAGTCGGTGCGGAAGGTAACAGTTGCCATAAGATCTCCTCCTAGTGAATGATACATTATACCGAGCAGGGTCGGTTTCCCAACATCTGCGATGGTAAGTCAAAATATTTTTCTTGCAGTTGCAAGGGGAAGACGTTGTCGAGCGAGTCGGTTAACGTCTGAGCCAGAGGGGCGTGCACCGTGTGCATCCACAACGGAAGCCCCGACAACTCGCAAAGCTTCTCAATAAAGGGAAGTGAGTCTGTCACCGTGTCCGCGGTGGTCTCCGATGCGAGATTGGTGTTGTTGATGATGCATGTGAACGAGAGTCCGCAAGCCGCTTCGATCTCGCGCATGACTTCCAACGCCTCTTCGGCCGTACGGGTTAGCGGTCGGCTGGCATTGGCGACAAACGCCATGCAGTAGTCGTTCTCCTCTTTGATGTAGGGGACAAAGCGACCGAGCGCATAGGCACCGCGATCGTCTCCGCCGATATCCATCACAGCATAACAGCTACGGTCTTGTACAAGGCGGTACGCATCGGGCGGCAATGCCGGTAAATCGACGTTGGAATTGGCGAACTGAGGAGACACCAGTTCCACACCTGCCGCCTGTAACACATTAGCGCTGTCAGCGGTACGGAAATACGGGTTAACGATATCCAGATCGCCGATCACGACTCGCTTTCCTTCTTTTGCCATCGCAAGGGCATAGTTGACAGCGATGTTGGTTTTACCGCTGCCGTAATGCCCTGCAAACAAGGTGATACGCTTGTGGTTCATACATTACAACTGCTTTCTGATGATCTTGCCGCTGGTGGTCTTGGGCAAAGATTCTCTGAATTCCACGATACGGGGATATTTGTAAGGTGCCGTACGGGATTTGACATAGTTTTGAATTTCTTTCTTGAGTTCGTCGGCTGCTTCGGTGCCGTTTACAAGCACAACGGAAGCCTTGACCACTTGTCCGCGCACCTCGTCGGGAGCGGCAGAAACGCCGCACTCGAGAACGTAGGGCAGCTCCATGATCACATTTTCGATCTCGAACGGACCGATGCGGTAGCCCGACGATTTGATGACGTCGTCGGCGCGACCGACATACCAGTAGAAGCCGTCCTCGTCCATCCACGCCAGGTCTCCGGTGTGGTAATAGCCGTCACGCCAAGTCTCCGCCGTAACTTCTTCGTTGCCCTCGTAGGCATACGCAAGACCGCAGGGGAGACCTTTCGAGATATCGATGCAGATCTCGCCGGTTTCGCCACGATCGACGATTTTTCCGTCGGAGGAGAGGAGTTGGACGTTGTACAGCGGGACGGGTTTACCCATCGAGCCGAGCTTGTGGGCGCATCCTCTCATATTGCCGATGATCAGAGTACTTTCGGACTGGCCGAAGCCTTCCATGATATCTAAACCGGTCGCCTTTTGGAATTGGCGGTACACCTCGGGGTTGAGCGCTTCACCTGCGGTGGAGGCGTGCTGGATGGAGCTCAGATCAAAACGGCTGAGATCCTGTTTAGCCAGCATACGGTACATCGTGGGCGGCGCGCAGAACGTGGTGATGCCGTATTCTTTGAATTTGGGAAGAATCTGCTCGGCATCAAAGCGGTCAAAGTCATAGACGAACAAGCAGGTTTCGCACAGCCATTGACCGTACAATTTACCCCACATGGATTTTGCCCAGCCGGTGTCGGAAATCGTCAAATGCAGACCGTCCGGTTGCACACCGTGCCAATATTTGGCGGTGATAAAATGACCAAGGGGATATTTGTAGTTGTGGGCCGCCAGCTTCGGATAACCCGAAGTGCCCGACGTGAAGAACATGAGCATCGGGTCGTTGCCGCAAGGAGCGTCTTCCGTGCGCGCAAAGTGACTGCTGTACATTGTGTATTCGGAGTCGAAATCCGACCAGCCCTCGCGGCTACCGCCCACAAGGATCTTGTGAGCAAGAGAGGGGCATTGCACCGCCGCTTCATCCACTGCAGCGGCGGTTTCTCCGTCGGCGGTACAGAGGATCGCTTTCACGTTGGCTGCCTGGAATCGATACGCAAAGTCTTTGGTGAGAAGCTGGTTGGTAGCGGGGATCGCGATCGCGCCGAGCTTGTGCAGACCGAGAACCGCAAACCAGAATTGATAGTGACGCTTCAGCACCAGCATAACACGGTCACCACGCTGAATGCCCATCGCCTTAAAATAGTTCGCGGCACGCGCGGATTCACGTTTCATGTCTTGGAAGGTGAAGGTACGCTCCGTACCGTCGTTGGCAATGTGCAACATGGCACGACGATCGGGCTTTGTGGTTCCCAACGTGTCGATGACGTCAAAAGCGAAGTTGAATTTCTCTTCGTTTTTGAACGCAATGGCGGTGAGAATGCCGTTTTCATCTTCGGTCGGAAGAATAAAATCGTGATACACACGACGCTCCGAGTCGTGCGTATATTTTTTGGTGGAATGTGTTGCCACGGTTGCTTCCTGCTCACCTTCACGTGCGGCCGAATTGCTCAAAACAATGGCATAGAACGTGCAGGGCTCGCCGTCGACAGCGATCATACCGTGAGGAGTCGAGGAGTCGTAGTAAATGCTGTCGCCCGGATGGAGCGTTTCGGTGTGCTCACCAATTTGGATGCGCATGTGACCGCTGATGACGATATCGCACTCTTGACCTTCGTGGGTCACCAGTTCGATATCTTCATATTCCGCACCCTGACGATAGTTCAGCTCCATATACAACGGGAGCGCAATGCGGTTGCGGAAATCCGCGGCCAAGTTGTAGCCGACCATGTGGTGGGCTTCTTCGATACGCTGACCTTCACCGCGTCTGGTCAAGGCGTAGGAGCGCAGTTTGGCGCTGCGGCCTTCCAACAAATCGGAAAAGTCAACGCCGAAAATCAACACACAGCGATACAAAAAGGCGATGCTCAGGTTGCGTTCTCCGGACTCACAGCGGCAATATTCTTCTACCGACATATCGGTTTTAGAGGCCATGTCTTCTTCGGTGAGACCGTGGACCAAGCGAAGTTCTCGGATACGGGCGGCGATTTCTCTGATTTTGAAGTCCGCTCCGGTCATATTCTGTTCCATAGAACACCTCTCAAAATACATATAATCAGAATAGTATTAAGTGTACCATCGATGGGGGATATTGTCAAGAAACGTCTTACAGTTTATTGCGCTGAATTTTACCACTGATGGTTTTGGGAAGTTCTGAGCGGAATTCCACGATACGGGGGTATTTATAAGGGGCGGTGTGATCCTTGACGTATTTTTGGATCTCCTTGACAAGATCGTCGTTACCTTCCTTGCCGGGTACCAGTACGATGCACGCTTTGACCACTTGGCCGCGCACTTCATCGGGAGCGGCGCAAACGCCGCACTCGAGAACGTAAGGCAGTTCCATGATGGTGGATTCGATCTCAAACGGGCCGATGCGGTAGCCCGACGATTTGATAACGTCATCGGCGCGACCGACATACCAGTAGTAGCCATCTTCGTCGCGCCATGCGACGTCGCCGGTGTGATACATGCCGTCATGCCATACCGACTCGGTGGCTTCTTGGTTGCGATAATACCCGAGGAATAAGCCACAGGTCGCCTTGGGCTCGGTACGGATGACGATTTCGCCGTTGATGCCGTTCTCGACGGGATTGCCGTCCTGATCGACGATGTCGATGCCGTATCCGGGAATAGGCTTACCCATGGCGCCGGGCTTGATGTCTGCACCGAACAGGTTGGCGATACCAAGGGTCATTTCGGTTTGACCGAAACCTTCATGAATGCGAAGACCGGTCGATTTTTCAAATTGATAGAACACCTCGGGGTTGAGCGCTTCGCCGGCCGTAGTGGCATGAACGATGGAGGAAAGGTCGAAACGACTGAGGTCTTGCTTGATCAACATTCGATACATGGTGGGGGGAGCGCAGAATGTTGTGATGCTGTATTTTGCGAACATGGGAAGGATCTTTTCGGCATCGAAACGATCGAAGTCGTAAGTGAAGATCGCCCCTTCGCACAGCCATTGACCGTAGAGTTTGCCCCACAGCGCTTTACCCCAACCGGTCTCGGAAATGGTGAAATGCAGGCCGTCGCGTTCACACATATGCCAATATTTCGCCGTGACGTAGTGACCGAGTGCGTATTTATAAGAATGGGTCGCCATTTTGGGGTAACCGGTCGTGCCGGATGTGAAGAGCATCAGCATCGGGTCGCTGCCGCAAGGAGCATCTTCGGTACGCTCGTAACGACGACTGAAAAGGCCATACTCTTCGTCGTAATCGTGCCAACCGTCGCGCTTACCTCCGACAAGGAGCTTGGTAAGGGAGATGTTTGCGGCTTTTTCTGCGAGTTCGATCTGCTCGGCAGTGTTACCGTCGGCGGTGCAGAGGACGGCGCTTACATCGGCGGCTTGGAAACGATATACGAAATCGTGTTCCATCAACTGGTTTGTCGCGGGGATGGCGATGGCACCGAGCTTGTGCAAACCGAGGATCGCAAACCAGAACTGATAATGGCGCTTGAGCACCAGCATGACGCGGTCGCCGCGCTTGATACCGAGGCTCTTGAAGTAGTTCGCGCTCTGCGACGAGGCATCTTTCATGTCTTTAAAGGTGAAACAACGTTCGGTAAAATCGTTTGCAACGTGGACCATTGCGAGCTTTTCGGGCTCTCTTCTGGCGATGGCATCCACGGTGTCAAATGCAAAGTTGTAAGATTCCTCATCGTAGAAGTCCACTCCCTGAAGAGTACCGTTCTCGTCTTCAACAGCTTTCACAAACTTGTTGCAGAGCAGATCTTGCGCGTTTCTGCCTTTGCGACTTTCTCCGACGTGCATGGGTTGGTCGGTCACATCGGACGCCATGATCATAGAAAGGAAGACGCAGTCTTGACCATCAATAGCAATCATGCCGTGCGGAGTAGAGGATTTGTAAAAAATGCTGTCACCCTCGCGCAGAACCTCTTCATGCTCGCCGATCTTGATGCGCATAGCTCCTTTCAGAACCAGATCGAATTCCTGACCGGTGTGCGTGGTGGTGTGAATGGGTTTGTTCTGAAGTTCCTCGGAATACGCATAGGTGACCCAATAGGGAGTGGCCAGTTTTTTCCGGAACATGGGGGCCATATCCTGGATTGTGATGCCGTCTTCGCTCGCTGTTACAAGACCTTTTCCGCGACGGGTGACGGTATAGCCGGAGAGCTTCGCACTTTTACCTTCCAGGAGGACTGTGATCTCCACACCGAACACTTTGGCACAGTTGTGCAAAAACGTAAACGGCAGGTCGGTAGATCCGGATTCGTATTGACGATAAATATCTTCGCTGATCTCTGTTTTTTCGGCCATTTCGCGTACGCTGAAGCCAAGGATCTCGCGCATCTCCTTGATACGGGTAGCGATCTCCATCAGTTGATTGGAATAATTTGCACTTGTCATTGTAAGATCTCCCTTCGATCAAAAAGTGTAATGGAAAAATAAAAAAAACGCCTCAAGAATTATCTTGAGACGAGTAAAAACAAACCCGCGGTACCACTCAAATTGCAGTGAATCCTGCCACTTCACGCTCCAACAAGCGCTATCCCTTAACGCGGGCAAACGGGAGCACCTGATATATTCTTTCAGCACTCCGGCTCAGAAGTGATGGGTTATAGGTACCGCATTGTCGATTTACACCAACCATCGACTCTCTGTAAATGCGAATTGCCGAACCGTCTTCGTCACAGCCATTCCTAATATGTACCATATTTTATCACGGCAAATCTCAAAAGTCAAACACCTATATTACAAAGAATTTTCTACAAAAATAGGAGATTTTATGAAAATGTAACAATGTTTTTTGTTTTGCCGGGTTTTCTATTGACAAGTCGGGGGTGATGTGATTAAATAACTAGGAAATAATGTAACGACATTGAAGGAAAATTCGCTTTTTCCCCAAAGCTACAGAGAGTCGGCGGGCGGTGCGAGCCGATGCAGATGGGAGTTACGATCTCGTTCCTGAGTCGATCTTGTGAAATCCGCGGTGAGTAATGAGATCCGGGTTCCTCCGTTAAAGGGATAAGGCTTGTTGGAGTCTGAAGAGGGATTTCCTTTTTGAGGAAATAATCAGGGTGGTACCGCGAATGCTTTCGTCCCTGAGATCGTAGAGATCTCAGGGCGTTTTTTATTTTCTTTCGAGGAGTGGTTTGCTGTGAATAAAATCAAACTTTCTGATGTGACTATGAAACAAATGGCCGATGGCTTTGCGTTATCGTTTAAAGAGAAAATTGAACTTGCTAAATTGCTGGACAAATTGGGTGTTTCTGTGATCGAGATCGAAGGAATCTCGAACCCGCGCATTGACAGCTTGCGTATTAAGTCGATCGCTTCGGCGGTTGTCGGCAGTACGGTGGCGGTTCCTGTTTCGTTGACGAAAGACGGCCCGCGTCAGGTGTGGGACGCCTTGCAACAGGCGAAGTTTCCGCGTTTGCAGGTCAATGCGGCAGTGAGCGCAGTTCAGATGGAATACTTATTCCACAAGAAGCCCGAGGCGATGTTGACAGCGGTTACCGAAACGGTAGCGGCGTGCAAGGAATTCTGTGCCGATGTGGAGTTCTTGGCGGATGACGCAACTCGCGCGGACAGACAGTTCCTTGCTAAGGTGTTGGAAGCGGCGGTGTCTGCCGGTGCCACTACCGTGACGCTGTGTGATGCGGCGGGAACCATGTTGCCTGATGAATTCGCTAAATTTGTCGCGGATGTATGCCGCGATACCGATCTGTCGTCGGTGTCGGTCGGCGTCCGTTGCAACAACACGTTGTCGATGGCTGACGCCTGCGCGATCGCGGCGGTTGGCGTCGGTGCGACCGAACTGAAAGCGGCGGCGTTCCCGATCGATACGGCTAATGTTGAGAATATTGCCAAGATCTTGTCTGCCAGAGCCGACACGCTGGAGGCTGTCAGTTCTGTGGAAATGACGCAGGTCAGTCGCATTATGGAGCTTGTGAATCGTATTTGTCAGGCAGGAAAGAATAAAGGGCACGTTTTGTCTGCTTCTCAGGGAGATACCGGCATTTATTTGACCTCGCATGATGATATTACGGCAGTCACCAAGGTGGCGGAACAGCTCGGATACGATCTGTCGGAAGACGATCGCGTCAAGGTGTACGATGCGTTTTTGTGTATTGCCGCCAAAAAAGAGCAGGTCAGCTCCAAAGAGCTGGATGCCATCGTGGCTTCGGCGGCTATGCAGGTTCCCGCGACCTACAAACTGGACACGTTTGTGATCACCTGTGGAAATTCGATCTCTTCCACGGCGCATATCAAGTTGATGAAAGAGAATGAAACGCTTGAGGGTGTTTCCATCGGAGACGGCCCGATCGATGCGGCGTTCGTGGCCATCGAGAATATCACGGGTTGTCATTATGAACTGGACGATTTTCAACTCCAGGCGGTCACGGAAGGTCGCGAAGCTATGGGACAAACCGTAGTCAAGCTTCGTTCCGGCGGAAAAGTGTATTCCGGCAAAGGCATTTCTACCGATATTGTTGCCGCCGGTATTCATGCGTATTTGAGCGCGTTGAACAAAATTGTGTATGAGGAGGGAGAAGCATGAATCTGTCGTTTTCCACGCGCGGTTGGCTCGATTTGTCGTGGGATGAAATTGTCTCCACGGCTCTTGACATGGGCTTCTCCGGTATCGAAGTGTACAATCTGCCGCAATCCGTCTCGTTGCAGGAAAAGGGCGGTCCGCTGCATAAGTATCAGATTGCGGCGACTGTGCGCGACTTAAGAGAAAAGAAGCTGTGTATTCCTTGCTTGGATACCTCGTGTGATCTTTCGACCGACGAAAATGCGGTGTCGGTTTTGACGGAATTGATGGATGTAGCCCGCAATGCACAGGTGAAATATGTAGTGGCATGTGCCCTTGAAGAGCACGAAGAGGTCGTGCTCGAGGCGCTGAAGACGCTGGTTCCCGAAGCGGAAAAGAACGGTGTCAGCTTGCTTTTGAAGACTAGCGGAATCTATGCCGATACCGCGCGTATGCGCAAAATGCTCGATCAGTTCGCCAGCGATCATTTGGGAGCATTGTGGGATGTTCATCATCCGTATCGCGATTTTGCGGAAAGCAGCGATGCGACGATCAAGAATTTAGGCGCATACGTGTGTCACGTTCACTTGCGCGATTCCGACGATGACGGCGTGTATCACTTGATCGGTGAGGGAACCATGCCCATCGAGGACGTGATGCGCGCGCTGTCCAGCGTAAACTACGATGGCTTTATTTCTTTGGAGTGGAAGCCGGAATGGCTGGATGATCTGCAGGATAGGGAAGTGATTTTCCCGTATTTTGTGAACTATATGTCCCGCTTCCATTCGACGCGCGGCATGAAAAAGAAGCTCTATCCCAATCACGACGGCACCGGTCAATACATCTGGAAAAAGGATGAACTCATTGATTTGACCTTCCCGCAGGTGCTTGACCGTGTGGCGGAGGAATTCCCCGACCAATATTGTTTCAAGTACACGACGCTCGATTACACGCGTACCTATGCACAATTCCGTGAGGATGTGGATCGCTTTGCAAGAGCGCTTGTGTCCATGGGTGTCAAAGCGGGATCTAAGGTGGCGATTTGGGCCACCAACGTGCCTGCGTGGTTTATCACGTTCTGGGCAACGACTAAGATCGGCGCGGTGCTCGTCACGGTCAACACCGCCTATAAGATCCATGAAGCGGAATATTTGTTGCGTCAATCGGATACCCATACGCTTGTGATGATCGAATCTTGCCTGGATTCCGACTACGCGAAGATCATCAATGAACTGTGTCCCGAAATTGCAAAAACCAAGGCGGGCGAGCCTCTGCATTGCAAACGCTTGCCGTTTTTGCGCAACGTCATTACGGTCGGATTCAAACAGCCCGGATGTTTGTCGTTTGACGAAGCGATGGAACGCTATAAGCTCGTCAGCCGTGAACAAGTGGCGCAGATGGCGGCGGCGGTTCGTCCCGACGATGTGTGCAATATGCAGTATACCTCGGGTACCACGGGATTCCCCAAGGGTGTTATGCTGACTCACTATAACGTCGTAAACAACGGTAAGTGTATCGGCGACCGCATGGGCTTGTCGACGGCGGATCGCATGATGATTCAAGTGCCGATGTTCCATTGCTTCGGCATGACCTTGTCCATGACGTCGTCCATGACGCATGGCGCTACCATGTGTCCTATGCCGTATTTTTCCGCCACTTCTTCGCTCGCGTGCATCAATCAGGAGAGGATCACCTGCTTTAATGGTGTTCCGACCATGTTTATTGCGATGTTCAATCATCCGGATTATCGTAAAACCGATTTCAGTCATATGCGTACCGGCATTATGGCGGGGGCCGGGTGCCCCGCAGAGTTGATGCGCCGTGCGGCGGATCCCAATGAGATGAACATGTACGGTATCGTTTCCGTTTACGGTCAGACCGAATGCGCTCCCGGTAATACCATGAGCAGTTGGACGGATTCGCTGGAGGTTCGCACCGAGACTGTTGGTTATGCATTCCCGCACGTGCGGTGCAAGATCGTTGATCCGGATACCGGTCTCGAAGCGGCACCGGGCATCAATGGAGAGTTTTGCGCTAAGGGCTACAACACCATGAAGGGTTACTATAAGATGCCGCAGAGTACCGCCGATACCATCGACAGCGAAGGTTGGCTCCATTCGGGAGACCTTGCTTGTATGGATGAGGATGGCAACTTCCGCATCACCGGTCGTTTGAAGGATATGATCATTCGCGGTGGCGAAAACATATACCCCAAAGAGATCGAAGAATTCATCTATACGCATCCTCAAACCAAAGACGTGCAGGTTATCGGTGTGCCGGATAAAAAGTACGGTGAAGAAATCATGGCTTGCATCATCCTTCACGAACCCGGTTCGGTTACTGTGGAAGAGATGACGGAATATATCAAAGCCAGTATGGCACGTCACAAAGTTCCGAAGTATATCGAGTTTGTGGACAGCTTCCCGATGAATGCGGCAGGTAAGATCCTGAAGTATAAAATGCGCGAAGACGCTGCCAAACGCCTTGGACTGATCGGTGACGGCACCGATACCGCAGGACCCGGTAAATAATTAAAAAAGCAGGACGCTCCGAAACGGAGTGTCCTGCTTTTTACATGATGAAAAATGCTGATATCAGTTTTTCAAGCTCTGCATCGGGGCGGGAATACGTCCGCCGCGGTTGATAAATTTGGCAGGGGAATAGGTCGAAAGCGGCATCACCGGACCACCGCCGAGCAAGCCGCCGAACGACAGCTCGTCGCCGACGTTCATGCCAATCGCGGGAATGACGCGTACTGCCGTAGTCTTCGAGTTGACCATTCCGATGGCGGCTTCATCGGCGATGATAGCGGAGATAACCTCTGCCGGTGTGTCGCCGGGGATGTTGATCATGTCGAGACCGACCGAGCAAACGGCCGTCATCGCCTCCAGTTTTTGAATGGTCAAACCACCGCAACGGGAGGCTTCGATCATGCCCGCATCTTCGGTGACGGGTATAAATGCGCCCGACAGACCGCCGACGTGGGAGGAGGCCATCACGCCGCCTTTTTTGACGGCATCGTTGAGAAGGGCGAGGGCGGCCGTCGTTCCATGACAGCCACAGCACTCCAGACCCATTTCTTCAAGGATGTAGGCGACGGAATCGCCTACTGCCGGGGTGGGGGCGAGAGAAAGATCGACGATGCCGAACGGCACTCCCAGACGACGAGATGCCTCGGTTGCGACGAGTTGACCCATGCGCGTGATCTTGAAAGCGGTCTTTTTGATGAGGTCGGCAACGGCGGTCAGGTCGCAATCGCCGGCTTTCGCCAACGCGGCGCGAACGACACCGGGGCCCGAAACACCCACATTGATGACGCAGTCGGGCTCGCCTGCACCGTGGAAAGCACCGGCCATGAACGGGTTATCTTCCGGAGCGTTGCAGAATACCACCAATTTAGCGGGACCGATGCATCCCTTGTCAGCGGTCAACTCCGCCGCGCGACGCACCGTTTGACCCATCAGCTTCACTGCATCCATATTGATACCGGTCTTGGTCGAGCCGATGTTGACCGAAGAGCAGATGTGTTCGGTCACGGCAAGAGCTTCGGGGATGGCTTCGATCAGTTCGCGATCGCCGGGACCAAAGCCTTTTTGAACAAGCGCCGAAAAGCCTCCGAGGAAATTCACACCGCAAGCAAGCGCCGCTTTTTCAAGTGTGACGGCGATCTTGACAGCGTCACGGTTCTCGCAAGAAGCCAGGATCATCGCGATCGGTGTAACGGAAATACGCTTGTTGATGATCGGAATACCGTATTCGCGTTCGATCTGTTCGCCGGTTTTCACAAGATCCTTGGCGTAGCGTGTGATCTTATCATAGATTTTTTGGCAGGTCACATCAATGTCGCTGTGACAGCAATCGAGAAGAGAGATGCCCATGGTGATGGTGCGCACATCCAAATTCTCTTCCTCGATCATTTGGATGGTTTCGAGTATATCGTGTGCGTTAAGCACGGTTGGTCACTCCTTTTGTCAGATGGTGTGCATCGCGTTGAAGAGATCTTCATGCATGGCGTGAATGGATAAATGCATATCCTTGCCGATGGATTCGAGGTTATCTGCAAATTCTGTAAAAGGAATGTCGCTTTGCTCGATGTCCACCATCATGATCATTGCGAACATATCGCGAAGAATGGACTGGGTCACTTCTTCGACGTTGATTTTGTGTGCGGCACACTCCGCGGAAACGCGGGATAAGATGCCTACGGTATCTTTGCCGACAACGGTAATAACTGCACGCATATGCAATGCCCCCTTAATATTCTTTAAAAGACTGGGAACAGTATAGCATATTTTTCGGTATTGCAACAGCTATTTTGAAAAAAACTTTGAATTTTTCAAAAAAAACGAGCTTTTTTTTGCAACATATGATATGATAAGTTTAATACGTTTGATTCGAGGGGGATTTGCATGATCACAGCCGATTTACATGTTCACAGTATGGCGTCGGAAGACAGCGAAACCCCTGTTTGTGAGATTTTATCTTCGGCGGTAAATCACCATTTGCGTGCCATCGCTGTCACCGATCATGTGGAATTGGTGGATTTTCAAAAAGGTGCCTATGATGTCGCCGCCGAAGAGTCGTGGGCTTTGCTGGAGTCGGCGGCAGTACCGCACGGCTTGCGTGTGGCACGCGGGATCGAACTTGGGGAACCGTGCTTTGATACCGCTCTTGCTGCACGGTTACTCAGTGCACACCCGTATGATTTCGTGTTGGCATCTCAGCATCGCTTGTCGGATGCGTTGCCGGATTATTACTTTATTGATTACAGCGACTGGACACACGATGCCATCGTGCGTGAAATGGATGCCTATTTTCGTGAGGTTTTGCGGGTGGTACAGTGGAACGGGTTCGATTCCTTGGCGCACTTGACATATCCGTTTCGCTATTTGCCGTCTTGCTGGCGCGAAGGGGACTACCGCCCGTGGCAGAGCGTGATTGATACGGTGCTCGGTACGTTGGCGGAAAATGGCAAAGCGCTTGAAATCAATACCTCGGGGATTCGCAAAGGTCTCGGTCAAACATCCCCTGATTTGCCGCTCATCCGTCGTTTTCGCGAGCTCGGAGGAGTGTGTATAACCGTCGGCTCGGATGCACATCGTCCCGATGAAATCGGCGCGGATCTGGCGGTTGCCGAAACGCTGATGCGCGAAGCGGGATTTTCGGCATATACCGTATATTTCGATCGTCAGCCGCAATCGGTGTCGATCGATGGCATAGACTGATTTTGTGAAAACGGAGGAGACCGTACTATGGATAAGTTGTTGAACCTTTTGGATCGTAATGCCCGTTTGAGTAACGCACAATTGGCGGCGATGCTCGGCCGGACGGAAGCGGAAGTGGAGGCACAAATCGCCGAACTTGAGAAGAATGGTGTGATTCGTGCTTACAAAGCGGTGATCGATTGGGATAAAACCAACCGCGAATATGTGACGGCGATCATTGAATTGCACGTGACTCCGAAGAAGGACAGCGGATTTGAAGGCATTGCGGAGGAAATTATGAAATTTCGCGAAGTGGAGAGCATTTCGCTGATGTCGGGCGGCTATGATTTTTCGATCGTGGTCAACGCTCGTACCTTCCGTGACGTGGCGGAGTTTGTGGCAAAGCGCTTGTCTCCGTTGGATTCCGTCGTCTCTACCGCAACCCATTTTGTGCTTCGTCGTTACAAGGAGAACAATGTGATTTTCTTGGATGATGATCGTGATGAGAGAGGAGAACTGTAATTTATGCAGTATGAATCCTTGCTCAACAAAACTCTTGTTGACATGAAGCCTTCGGGGATTCGGCGTTTTTTTGATTTGGCTCATGAGATGGAGGATGTCATCTCTCTGTCGGTCGGTGAGCCGGATTTTACCACCCCGTGGCACATTCGGGAAGTCGGCATCAAAACACTTGAACGCGGTAAAACGTGGTACTCTCCGAATGCCGGTTTTATTGAGCTTCGTTCGGCGATTTCCCGCTATATCGAGCGTCGTTTCGGCGTTCATTACGAGGCGAAAACCGATGTGCTTGTGACTGTCGGCGGTAGTGAGGCGATCGATCTTTGTATGCGTTCGCTTATCAATCCGGGCGATGAAGTGCTTGTGCCTTCGCCGAGTTTTGTGTGCTACGGTCCGCTGGCATCCATGGCGGGCGGTGTTCCCGTGACGCTTGAGACGAAGGCGGAGGATCATTTCCGCTTGACCCCCGAAACGCTGAAAGCGGCGATCACTCCGAAAACGAAGCTGCTCATTCTGCCGTTTCCTAATAATCCGACGGGTGCTGTCATGCGTCGTGAGCATTTGGAGGCAATTGCCGATGTCCTTCGCGATACGGATATTATGGTGCTCAGTGATGAGATCTACAGTGAGCTTACCTATCACGACGAAGGGCCGATCAGCTTTGCGGCGATCGATGGCATGCAAGAACGCACGCTGCTTGTCAGCGGTTTTTCAAAGGCATATGCTATGACAGGGTGGCGTCTCGGTTACGTATGCGGTCCTACTCCTATTATGGGACAGATCGTCAAGCTCCATCAATACGGGATCATGAGTGCTCCGACTACGGCACAATATGCCGCCATCGAAGCTATGGATAACGGTGATGACGATGTGGTGCATATGCGCGCCGATTACGATCAGCGCCGTCGTTTGATCGTCAGTGAGCTCAATAATATGGGGTTGACCTGTTTTGATCCGCAGGGGGCGTTCTATGTATTTCCCTCTATTCAAAGTACAGGCATGACCTCTGAAGAGTTTTGCGTTTCTCTTTTGCAAGAAAAGCACGTGGCGGTCGTCCCGGGTACGGCGTTTGGTGATTGCGGCGAAGGCTTTGTGCGTATTTCGTATTGCTATTCCATCAAGCATATTATTGAAGCTATGCGCCGTATGCGCGAATTTCTTGCGGAGCGCGGTTTGTTAAAGGAAGGCGAATGATTTGACGGTTACGGTAAATGCACCCGCAAAGGTGAATTTGACTCTGAATATCGACGGCGTGCGTGAGGATGGCTATCATTTGTTGTCTTCGGTGTTTCAGACCGTATCCTTGTCGGATGTGGTTACGATCACTCGCACGGAAGAGAGCGGCATTCGACTATTAATGTCGGATCCTTTGCTTCCGTGTGATGCGCGCAATACCGCATACCGTGCCGCCGTTCTGTTTTTTGACTATATTGATAAAACGCCGTGTGTGGACATTTATGTGGAAAAGAGGATCCCCCAACAAGCGGGGCTCGGTGGTGGATCGGCGGATGCCGCGGGTGTACTCGTTGGCTTGAATGCACTGTTTGATGCCCATTTGTCGATGGAGACGTTGTGTGCCATTGGTGAAAAAGTCGGTGCGGATGTACCGTTTTGTATTGTCGGAGGCACTGCACTGGTGACGGGAATCGGCGAAAGAATCGAACCGCTGCCGTATTTAGAGGGGTGTCCGATGGTGATCGCCAAACCCTCGGTCGGTGTTTCTACAAAAGAAGCGTATGCGGCGGTGGATGCGGTGCAAACTACCTCTACCGACAACGATGCGATGTGTCGTTCGATTGCCGCATCGGATATAGAGGCGGTCGGCGCACTTTTGGACAATGCATTTGAGCAAGCCTTGGCGATTCCCGAAGTGCGTGAATTACTTGATTTGATGAGTCGTCATTCGCCGTACGGTTGTACGATGAGCGGCAGCGGTTCGGCAGTGTTCGGATTATTTCGGACGGATGAGCAGGCTGATCTGTGTGCGGAGGCGCTCCGTCAACATGGCATCGCAGAAGTGTTTCGCTGTGCGCCGATTTCCTGCGGTGCAACCGTTATAAAAAGGAGTTGATCCTGTGTATTTCGTTTTTTATGATGATCCGTTTTCTTTGGCAATGTACGTTCTCGGTATTGTGCTTGTGATCGCTTCAATTGCTGTGCAAGCGCACGTGACGTCCAGTTTTAATAAGTACAGTAAGGTTCTCAGCAGTCGGGGTATTACAGGTGCGCAGGCGGCGCAAATGGTGCTGGAAAAGAACGGCGTTGTCGGATGCATGATCAGTCGTGTCGGAGGCAAATTGACCGATCACTACGATCCGCGCAGTAATACGATTTCGCTCTCGGACGAGGTGTATGGCTCGTCCAGTGTAGCGGCTGTCGGTGTGGCGGCGCATGAGGCGGGTCACGCGGTGCAATATGCTAAGATGTACGGTCCGATTAAATTTCGTATGGCGATTTTGCCGGCGGCGAATCTTGGTTCAAAGCTTGCAATTCCACTGGCGATCATTGGTCTTGTTATATCATTTTTGCCGTTGATTTATGCCGGGATCGCGCTGTTTGCGGCGGTGACGTTGTTTCAATTGGTGACCTTGCCCGTAGAACTCGATGCCAGCCGTCGCGCGATGGCGGCGATCAACTCACCGGATATGTTGTCGCCCGAGGAAGCTAAAGGAGCAA
>JAFQFZ010000042.1 GCA_017398425.1 Clostridia bacterium
CAAGGTGCTGTGGTTGTAGCCTACGAAAACCAGTCGGAGTGAACCGCCGGAGGGAACGGCAACCAATCCACAGTGTCACATTGATTATACCATTGTTTTCCTCTGCTTTGTTGCTGACTTTATTATACAAGGGAACGGCCTATGTGCCGTTCCGTTTGAAAGACAGAGGGAGTAGTTTTCGTATGAAAACGCGGCGGCACCAAGCCCTGCCCTACGTCAACCAATGGGGATTCGTGTCACAACAACTGCAACAGTTCGTCGGCGGTCATGCCCGAGAGAAGACCTTCGCCTTCGTGGATGACGGTGTCGGCGAGCGCTTGCTTGCGTTCTTGCATATGCAGGATCTTTTCCTCCACCGTATCGCGGGCGATCAGCTTATACACCTGCACCGCGCGGGTCTGTCCGATGCGATGCGCGCGGTCGGTGGCTTGGTTTTGCACCGACAGATTCCACCACGGATCGAAATGGATGACCACGTCCGCGCCCGTCAGATTTAGACCGGTGCCGCCGGCTTTAAGCGAGATGAGGAACACGGGCGTATCGTCTCGGTTGAAGGCGTCCGCCATGGTCGCGCGCTGTTCTTTGGAAGTGGAGCCGCGCAGTTCGTAGAACGCGATGCCTTCGCGGTCGAGCCGCTCGCGCAACAGATCGAGGAGCGAGGTGAACTGCGAGAACAACAGCACCTTATGCCCACCGTCGATCGCCTCGCGCAAAAGCTCGAGACACGCCTCGGTCTTGGCGCTTTCGCCGCGGTAATCCTCATAACACAGCGACGGCGAACAGCACAGACGGCGCAGACGCGTGAGCATCGACAACACGGTGATGTGGTTGTGAGACAGTCCGTTTTTCGCCAGCTCGTCGCGCAGGAGAGCGACGTTCGCTTGATAGAGCGCGCGCTGTTCCCCTTCAAGCGGCACATACACGACCGATTCGTGTTTTTCGGGAAGCTCGCGCAGGACGTCTTTTTTCAGGCGGCGCATCACAAACGGCGACACGAGCTTGTCGAGCCTTGCTGCCGCGTCGCGGTCGCCGTCTTGCACGATGGGGCGTTCAAACCGATCGCGGAAGCGTGCGTAGGTATACAAAAAGCCGGGCATCAGAAAATCAAATATGCTCCACAGCTCGCTCAGGCGATTTTCCACGGGCGTACCCGTCAGCGCAAAGCGGTGGCGACTGCGCACGGCTTTGCACACGCGCGCGGACAGCGTGGACGCGTTTTTGATGTATTGCGCTTCGTCGAGGATGTGGTAGGAGAAGCACAGCGGTTCGTACAGCGCGCGGTCGCGCTTGAGCAGGTCGTACGACGTGACCAGCACGTCGACACCCTCAAGCGCCGCCAACTGCGCGATCCGCGCGTCTTTATCTCCGAGCACCGTCCGCACTTGCAGGGACGGCGCGAATTTTTCAAACTCGTGTTGCCAGTTGAGCACCAGCGATGCGGGGCAGACAACAAGAGCCGGGAGCGTTTCGCCCCGCTCCTTCGCGTCGAGCAACAGCGAGATCATCTGTACCGTTTTGCCAAGACCCATATCGTCCGCCAAAATACCGCCGAAGCCGTATTGCTCCAAGGTTTTCAACCAACGGAAACCGGTTTTCTGGTAGTTGCGCAGAATGGGATCGAGGGAGGCGGGAGGGGAAAACGCATTGTCCGCCACGGCGTTGATGTCGCGGATGAGGCGGCGAAACGCCTCGTCGCGTTGCAGGCGGATGGACGGATTGTCCCGCAGGACGCGGTCGAGATAGAGCGCACGGTAGGTCGGGAGCGACAGATGTTCGGCGGTGCGCTCTCGTGTCGGCAATCCTTCCGACAGGGCGAACAGACCCTGCAGGGCGGGATCGTCCAAACGCAGGAAGCGTCCGTCCTTCAAGCGATGATAGGTGCGCTTCTCGCGATAGGATGCGAGCACGCCCGACAGCTCCGCGCGGGACAGGTCGCCCGTGTCGACGGTGAGGTCGAGCAGGTCGCTTTTCAGCGACACCCCCACGCGAATGCGCGGCGGCGGCGCGATGCCGACGGAACGGACGCGGTCGGTCGCGTAGACCGCCATGTGGCGATGCAGTTCGGACAAGCCGTCGGTCAAGACGGTGAACAGCGTGCGGTCGTCGGCGGGAACGTGCAGTCGTCCGTCGTCGGCGGGGGAGGCTTGCAACGCCTTTTTGACCAGCAGCTGCAAGCGGTATTCTTCCATGGTGTCGCGTATCACGCCGTCGAGCGGTTCGTCGGTGAACGCGGTCACAAAGCGGTCGCCGTAGCGGAACAGCAGTTTCGCGGCGAGCGTTTTTTCGGCGGTCAGATCGAGATATACCTCCGCTTCGGGCGAGAGCGGACGGTAGGCGGCGAGCGCGTCGAGATCGCCCGTCAGGGTGACGTGCGGCTCGATCGCTTTGAGCGCGCCGACGCACAGGGTGGGCATATCGCTGTCGGCAACAAAGAGCTGACCGTGAGCCGCCTGTAACGCATCGAGCAGACCGCCGACGTTGTCGCCGAAGGCGGAAGAGCAGCCGTACAGCACGTTGCCTTGCAGGACGTAACGGCGGCGACTGCCGAGTAAGGTCAGGGTGGTGGGATCGCTCTCCAGGCGATATCCCTCGCTCAGGCGACGCACGGTCAGTGTCAGCGGCGGATCTTCGCGCTTCAAGGTCACGTTCGTGACGGCACCGCGGCAGCTGCACGCGACGGTACGCGAGCGCATCAGGTGAAAAAATACGTCGAGCGCCACCGGGGAGAGCGGCAATTCCCGAATCGCGTGACCGCCCGTGGTGCCGCGCGCGGCGGGCGGAAGCTGACCGATCAAAAAGCGCAACAGCGCGCGGTCTTCGGGAGCAAAGCTGTCGGGATGATGGAAGAAGGACAAGCCCTTGCCGTAGGATACGGTCTCATGCGCGCGCACCGCCTCGGCGAAGCCGCGCAGGTCGCGCAACACATAGTCCCGTTCGCCGCGAAGCGACACGCTCAGGTGGGTGCTTTGTCCGTGGACGTGCAGCTCAGGGAGCAACCGCACGGGGGTTTCGGGGGCTTCCGTTTTGGCGGCGAGGAGCGCCGTTTCGCGCTCGGTATAGCGGCGAAGCATGGTGGCGGCGATGTCGTCGGTGCGGGTGGCGGGCGCGGTCACCACGGGAGCTTGCTGCATACCCGAGACCATGTCCGCATAATATTTATGGACGAGGGTGGCGATGATGTGCTTGCACGCCCCCTCCGACGGGTTGTATACGGGGCAGTCACAGCTCATGAACGCGGGCTTACCGTCATAGTCGAAGCACACCTCGCAGTGCACCTCGCCGTCGCGGCTGTCGTTGGTGACGGACGATTGCAGGATCTCGGCGTACGCGCCGCCCTGCGTGCGGTCGACATGACGCACCAAACCGCCGTTGTAGCAGGAGATGCCGCGCAGATAGGCGGCGTTATTGGCGGCGATACCGGCGATTTTTTGCAAACTGAACAAAGCCATACAGCACCCGACTCCTTTCTCTTTCAGTGGACATATCAGTATACCACAATTCTTGATTTTCGTAAAGGGGAGAGGAAGAACAAATTTTGTCGCAAGGGGGAAACGAGAGGCGAAAAACGAGTTGTTTTTATAAAAACATCCTAAAGAACAGCACAAAACACTTGACAAGATGTAGTAAAAAGTTATATAGTATAAGGTAGGTGAAGAAGAACTTTTTGCAGAGTGCGGCGAACGGTTTTTTCCTCACCCACTGGTAATACGGTACAACTTTCTCAAGTTTTCTTGAAAAGGGGAGCGTTAACCGGGAGCGGCAAACGCCGCTTCGTAAAGCTCTCTGTATGTTTGACGCACGCCCGATGGATAGGGATGTGGATTCCCGCTGACCGCTTGTGTTTTTAGCGGCGCATCGCGCGGCGATTTCATGCAATTTGCATTTACATAACAATAGGTTAACACCCCCTACCGATGTTTTAGGAGGTGCAACAAGGATGGAATTTGTTTGGGCGGCTGTCGGCCTGGTCATCGGTGCGGTGATCGGCGCGATCGTGGCCGCTGTCATCGCATTCAAAAAAGGCATTGAGCATCGCCGCCGTGAGGCGGAGGCGCTCATCGGTTCCGCGGAAGCGGAGGCCGAACGCATCCGCAAGGAAGCGGGCGACGCGGCATCTCGCCGCAAGAAGGAAGCGCTTCTCGAGGCGAAGGACGAGATCCACCGTCTGCGCAACGAGTCCGAGCGCGAAAACAAAGAGCGTCGCAAGGAGTTGCAACGTCAGGAAAATCGTCTGCAACAAAAGGAAGAGACGCTCGACCGCAAGATCGAGAACTACGAAAAGAAAGAAGAGCAGATCGCCAAAAAGCAACGCGAGATCGAGGCACGCCTCGAGGACGTTGAGAGCCTGAAAAAGGGTCAGTTCGAGATGCTCGAGCGCATTTCCGGCTTCACGGTGGAGCAGGCGAAGGAGTATTTGCTGAGCAACCTTGCCGAGGAATTGACGCATGAAAAAGCGCTGTGCATCAACGAGATCGAGGCACAGCTCAAGGAAGAGGCGGACGCGCGTGCGCGCGCGCTCATTTCGCAGGCGATCCAACGCGTTGCGGCGGATCAGGTGGCGGAAGCGACCGTGTCGGTCGTGCCGCTTCCCAACGACGAAATGAAGGGCCGCATCATCGGTCGCGAAGGCCGTAACATCCGCACGATCGAAACGCTGACGGGCGTCGACCTCATCATCGACGATACCCCCGAAGCGATCACGTTGTCCTGCTTCGATCCGGTGCGCCGCGAGATCGCGCGCCTGGCGATCGAGCGCCTCATCTCCGACGGTCGCATCCACCCCGCTCGCATCGAGGAAATGGTGGACAAGGCACGCCGCGAGGTGGAGCAGACCATCAAGCAGGAAGGCGAGCGCGCGGTGCTCGAAACGGGTCTGCGCGGCATTCATCCCGAGATCATGCGTTTGCTCGGACGGTTGCACTACCGCACGAGCTATGGTCAAAACGTTCTCAACCACGCCATGGAAGTGGCGTTCCTGTCGGGCATTATGGCGAGCGAACTCGGCATCGATCCCGTGGTGGCGCGTCGCGCCGGCTTGCTGCATGACATCGGCAAGGCCATCGACCACGAGGTCGAGGGTTCTCACGTGGAGATCGGTGTGGATGTGGCTCGCAAGTACAAAGAGAGCGAAGCGGTGATCCACGCGATCCAGGCGCACCACGGCGACGTGGAAGCGCAGACGGTCGTCGCGTGCCTCGTGCAGGCGGCGGACGCCATTTCGGCGGCGCGTCCGGGCGCTCGTCGCGAGAATCTCGAGAACTACATCAAGCGTCTTGAGAAGCTCGAAGAGATCGCCGGCAGCTTCACCGGTGTCGAACGCTCCTTTGCGATCCAGGCGGGTCGTGAGGTGCGCATCATCGTCAAGCCGGAGGTCATCTCCGACGACCAGATGACGCTTCTGGCGCGCGACATCGCCAAGAAGATCGAGGAAAACATGGATTATCCCGGTCAGATCAAGGTCAACCTCATCCGCGAAAATCGCGCGGTCGACTTTGCGAAATAAGAACGAAAACGGACGAGCTAAGGCTCGTCCGTTTTTTGTTAGTGCGGAGGTAGCGGTCATTGTGTGGAAGAAAGGCAATGAAGAATGAAAAGTGAAGAGTGAAGAATGAAGGAGTCGGCTTCGCCGACGAAATGAAAAACCCGAGGTGCGTTGCGCCTCGGGTTTTGTTGTGATATGTGAGGATTGCGTAGGGAACGGCCTCCGCGCCCTCCCGTGATGGGATTTCACGGGCGCACACGGAGGTGCGCCCCTACGTCAACCGATGGGATCTGCGAACACATAGATAAACGGACGAGCGACCGCTCGTCCGTTTTTCATCTTAGTCTTCCGTTTTGACGATCGAGAGCGAGAGCTCGGCGAGCTGGACATCGTCCACCGCCGAGGGGCAGTCGGTCATCGGTTCGGTCATGTTTTGCACCTTCGGGAAGGCGATGACGTCGCGCAGGGTGGGAGCGCCGAGCATCTGCATCACGAGGCGGTCCAGACCGATGCCCATGCCGCCGTGGGGCGGTGCGCCGTAGCAGAAGGCACCCGTCAGGAATCCGAATTTCTCCTCGGCCTCTTCGTCCGAGAGACCGAGCGCCTTGAACATCGTGGCTTGCAACGCGGGATCGGTGATGCGGATGGAACCCGACGCGAGCTCAATGCCGTTGAGCACGAGATCGTAGGCTTTCGCAAACACCTTGTCGGGATCGCTCTCGAGGTAGGGGATGCATTCGTCGAGCGGCGAGGTGAACGGATGGTGCATCGCGTCCCACTGCGCGGTCTCTTCGTTGTATTCAAAGAACGGGAATTCGGTGATCCACAGCGGCGCGTAGCCGTTGCGCTCGATGCCGATGCGCTCCGCCACCTCGAGACGCAGAGCGCCGAGGGTCGTGAGCACGTGCTTCTTGATGGGGTCGGCGACGATCAGCACCACGTCGCCTTGTTCCGCACCGGCGACCGAAAGCAAACGCTCCATCTGCTCGTCGGTCATGAACTTCGCAAAGGAGCAAGCGCGGTTGTCCGCCGTCCAGCGGACGTAGGCAAGACCCTTCGCGCCGATACCGCGCACAAACTCCGTCAGCTTGTCGATCTCTTTGCGGGTCAGCTTGTCCGCCGCGCCTTTGGCGTTGATGCAACGCACGGTGCCGCCGTTTTCGAGCGCGCTCTTGAACACGACGAACTCCGTGTCGGCGACCGCTTCGGACAGATCGATCAGCTCCATGCCGAAGCGCACGTCGGGTTTATCCGAGCCGTAACGCTCCATGGCGTCCGTATAGGTCAGACGGGGCAAGGGCAGGGGGATGTCGACGTTCAGTACCTCTTTGAAGACGGTCTGCATATAGCCTTCGCCGATCGCGAGGACGTCTTCCACGTCCACAAAGGACATTTCAAGGTCGATCTGGGTGAATTCGGGTTGGCGATCCGCGCGCAGGTCTTCGTCGCGGAAGCAACGCGCGAGTTGCATATAGCGGTCAAAGCCCGCCACCATCGACAGCTGTTTATACAGCTGAGGCGATTGCGGCAACGCATAGAATTCGCCGCCGTGCAAACGCGACGGCACGAGGAAGTCGCGCGCGCCTTCGGGAGTGGACTTGATGAGCATCGGGGTCTCCAGCTCAATGAAGCCGTGCTTGTCGAAATAGTCGCGCGTGACCTTGGTGATGCGGTGGCGCATCAGCAGATTTTTCTGCAGGTCGGGACGGCGCAGGTCGAGATAGCGGTATTTCAGGCGGATCAGCTCGTCGGTTTTGCAGTTCTCGACGATCTCAAACGGCGGGGTCTGCGCCTTGCCGAGAATGCGCAGCTCCGTGACGGCGATCTCAATATCGCCCGTCGGGATATCCTTGTTTTTGGAGGTGCGCTCACGCACCGTGCCGACGGCAGCGAGAACGTACTCCGAGCGGACGGTGAACGCCTTGTCAAACACGGCGCGATCCACCGTCTCGTCAAACGCGAGCTGGACGATGCCCGTGCGGTCGCGCAGGTCGACGAAGATCAACTGACCGAGGTCGCGCTGACGCTGGACCCAGCCGAACAGCGTGACGGTCGCGCCGACGTGCTCGGCGCGCAAATCGCCGCAATAATGCGTGCGGGACAATCCTTTGATGGTTTCCATAAACGATATCTCCTTTTAGCCTTCTTCCACGATGGAGCTGAAGATGTCGGCCATGCCGGCCAGCTCGCGGTCGAGGGCTTTGTTGTAGAGTACGGTGTAGAGGCTGTCGTCGAGCGCGATGTCGGTCTGCTCGCCCGTTTTCATATCCTTCAGGCGCGCCGAGCCGGTCTCCAGCTCGTTGTCGCCCACAACGATCACATAACGCGCGCCGATCTTATCGGCGTATTTCATCTGCGCCTTCAGTCCGCGACCGACAAGGTCGGTCTCCACCGACACACCGCCCTCGCGAAGCTTCAAAGCCATCGAGAAGCAGGCGGCGATCGCCTTGTCGCCCATCGGCGCAAAGTACACCTCGGGGGTGGGGGCTTCGGGGAGGTTCGCTTCCTTCGCCTCGAGGATCATCAGCAGACGCTCGAGACCCATGCCGAAGCCGAGGGAGGGCAGATGCGGTCCGCCGAGCTCTTCGATCAAGCCGTCGTAGCGACCGCCGCCGCACACGACCGCCTGTGCGCCGAGCGCATCGGACACAAATTCAAACACGGTGCGGGTGTAGTAGTCAAGACCGCGCACGATGTGGGGATCGATCTCAAACTCGATCTCCGCCGCTTGGAGGCAACCCTTGACCTGCTCAAAGTGCGTCGCGCAGTCGTCGCACAAAAAGTCGAGCATGACGGGGGCGTTCGCCGCCAATTCGCGGCAGACGGGGGACTTGCAGTCGAGAATACGCATCGGGTTGCGATCCAGACGGTCGCGGCAGGTGCCGCACAGCGTCTCGACGTTTGCCTCGAAGTAGGCTTTGAGCGCCTCGTGGTACTTCGCGCGGCAGGTCGGGCAACCGATGGAGTTGAGGTGCAGTTTCACGCCCGTGACACCGAGCGCTTTCAGAAGCGTGTACGCCACCGAGATGACCTCGGCATCCGCCTGCGGTTGTGCCGCGCCGAAGCACTCGACACCGAACTGGTGGAACTCACGCAGACGACCGGCCTGCGGCTTTTCGTAGCGGTAGCAGGAGGTCAGATAGCAGATCTTTGCGGGGAGCGCGTCGGTGTGCAGGCTGTGCTCCAAAAGCGCGCGTGCCGCACCGGCGGTGCCTTCGGGACGCAGGGTGATCGAACGGTCGCCCTTGTCGCAGAAGGTGTACATCTCCTTTTGCACCACGTCCGTCGTCTCACCGACCGAGCGCTGGAACAGCTCGGTATGCTCAAAGACGGGGGTGCGCAGTTCACGGTAGCCGAAATCCTTCGCTACGGCGATCGCCGTCTGCTCGAGATATTGCCATTTATAGCTTTCCGAGGGCAGGACATCCTGCGTGCCGCGGGGGGCTTTGGTGATGAGAGACATAAGAAAAACTCCTTTTATGGGATTCGTCAAAAAAGGCGCACGCACGGTGCGCCTTTTCAAAAGTCAAAGCAAAGGGAGGATCAGTGCGCGCGCGGATTGACGATGTTGCGCCAATCGAGGTCGCCGCGCTCAAGACCGTGGATGAGCACTTCCGCCGTGGCGATGTTGGTGCCGACGGGGATGTTGCGCATGTCACACAGGCGCAGAATGTCGCTCTCGTTGGGTTCGTGATCCTTGACGGTCAACGGGTCGCGGAAGAAGAGCAACAGATCGATCTCGTCGCATTGGATGCGCGCGGAGATCTGCTGGGCGCCGCCCTGCGCGCCGCTCAGGTAGCGCAACACGGGAAGACCGGTCGCTTCGGAAATCATTTTTCCGGTGGTGCCGGTGGCGCAGATGTTGTGGCGGCTCAGGATGCCGCAATAAGCGATGCAAAACTGAA
Source organism: Clostridia bacterium (assembly GCA_017398425.1). Taxonomy (GTDB): domain Bacteria; phylum Bacillota; class Clostridia; order Oscillospirales; family Acutalibacteraceae; genus RGIG1959. The sequence goes on from JAFQFZ010000042.1 coordinate 9,388, forward strand.
CCATGAGTTCTTTTTTACTGTCGTGAGCGATCAATGCGATGTTCATTCCGGGTACACGCTCCTTTTATAGTTGGATCGAAAACGGAAAACCGTTTTCGGCTGAGGGGTTTATTTCAATTTACCGAGAGGCACGTTCTCACCGAGGAAGCGCGCCGCAATGTTGTCAAACGCGGCAGAGGCAGGACATTTTTTCGGGAAACGGGTGCCGTTGGCGGTGCTGATGGTGACCGCCTCGTCTTCGGGGATGACACCGAGAAGCGGTACTTGTGCGATGTCCATGATCTCGTCGAGATCGGGCATCGCGCCCTTGAGGACGGGCTTGACACGCAGGCGGTTGACGATCATTTTATAGGAAATGTCCAGACGGTCGAGCAGGGTGCTGGCGACGTAGACATCGCGCGCCGCCACGCGGTCGGGCGTGGTGACGAGGATCGCGCGATCCGCCGCCGAGGTGGCCAGGCGGAAGCCGCGACCGATGCCTGCGGGACAATCGATCAACACGGTGTCGTAATGCTCGGCGAGACCGCGACACAGATACTGCATCTCCGCGGGGGAGGCAAGACCTTCCAGTGTCGGGGGAGCCGGGATGACGAACACGTTTTGGCACAGGGGCGATTCGTAGATCGCGGCGGACGGCTCACACCGACGGGAGAAAATGTCCGACAGGTCGCACACCGCACGGTCACCGATCGACAACATCCAATCGAGGCTGCGCAAGCCTGCGTCGGTATCGATCACGAGCACGCGCTGTCCGCGCGAGGCAAGCGCGCACGCCAGTCCTACGCTGACGGTGGATTTTCCCACGCCGCCTTTGCCGGATGTCACAACGGCAATCATGCACAGTCCCCCTTTTATCCATGTTCTTCAGTCCGTCTTATTGTACCACGAAACCCCGATACTGTAAAGAGAATTTTGTGAAAAAATCCGACGATTCCCCCAAAAAACCAAAGCGGTGTGGAGAAATCGTCGGATTTTCAGGCGTCAAAGTCTTGTAAAAAGCGCCAGAGCGATGCGGCGGGCAGTCCCATGACGGTGTAGTAGTCGCCTTCGATGCCGTTGATGTAGCGCAGGCACGGACCTTGGATGCCGTAGCTTCCGGCTTTATCCAGGGGGTCTTTGGATGCGACGTAATCGGCGATCTCTTCGTTGGTCATGGGGGCGAAATGCACCGCCGTCCCGGACACAAAGCCGTCCTCGCGGTCGCCCTTGCACGCCCAAACCCCCGTCAATACACGGTGGGAACGCCCCTGCAACCGCGAGAGCATCCGCTTTGCGTCCTCTTCGTCTCGCGGTTTGCCGAGCGCTTCGTAGCCGTCGGCGGTGTCGAGGATGACGGATGTGTCCGCGCCGAGCACGAGCGCATCGGGAAAGAGCGCCGCCACTTCGCGCGCTTTCGCGCGGGCGGTGATGAGCGCGTTTTCCTCCGCCGAAACGGCGGGATCAAACGGCGGTTCGGCAGAGGCGGGGTGCACGACGGTGTCGATGCCGAGCAGGGCGCAGATCTCGCGCCGACGCGGCGAGGCGGAAGCCAAAATCAGGTTCATAAAGGGGAAACTCCTTTGCATCAGAAAATAAGGGGAATGAGCATCAGCACGATCGCCGCCCACAACAGCGGTGCGCGGAACAGCGCGCCGTACCGCGCGGCGACGGTCGCCTGCGGGGCGGGGCGACGGCGCGTGAGAGGATGACGGCACAGCCACAGCGCCGCCAAGCCGCCGAGGAGCAACGCGATGATGCGTATGGCGGCCTGCCAAAAGCCGAACACCTCCGACGGGGTGAACCGCAAAAGATACGTGGTGATGACCGACAGGGCGTTGGCGGCGGCATGGATGAGAACCACCAACCGCAGGTCATCGGTGTAGAGATAAAACCATCCGAGGATGAGTCCCATCAACAGCGCATAGGGCGCTTGGGAGAGGTTGCCGTGGATCAAGCCGAACAGCACCGACGAAACGATCACCGCCGCAAAGTCGCCCAAGGGGCGCAACGTGCGAAGCACCGTGGCGCGCAAGAGCCATTCCTCGAGCACGGCCGGCACGACGGCGAACACCACAAGCTCCAACAGCAACGTGAGAAACGTGCCGTCGGCGGCATCCTGCGGTCTTGTGATGCCTTCGACGGTCAGAAAACCGCTCAGCGCGGAGGCGAGTATATTCGCGAGCAGGCACAGCGCCACACCGCACAACACCACGCTCATGCGGCGATCCGACGACAGATTGAGCGGCGACGTGCGCGCCGATGACGGCATCAGAAAGCGGCGGCTGAGCAGGGTGGGGATGAGCATGACGAGCGCGTACATCAAGAGATACAACAGCAAAAACGAAGCGTACGGCAGTCCCCACGCGGCGGCCTGCGGATCGGCACCGCCCGCTTGCAGGCAAGCGTAGAAAACGGCGGGGACAGCGTGTTGACACAGCGCCATCAGCATGAGCATGGCACCGACGCGGTTGGCGCGATGGTAACAGCGAGGATCGGTCGTGGGGAACACCTCCTTTAAGGGCAGTGAAAAGTGAAAAGTGAAAGGAGTCCGCTTCGCGGACGGATCGGAAACGGGCGGCATCGCCCCTATGTCTCATTTCTTTTTTTCTTCCTTCAAGATCGGTTCGCGGCGGAGCGTGATGACGCCGATCTCGGGGTGGTTGCCGAAACGGATGGGGAAGCCGCTGTTGCCGAGTCCCCGGTTGATGAGCATTTGGGTGTTGCCGCGACGGTGCAGACCTTGGGTGAGCTTCGGCAGGATGCCCTGTTCGGGGGCGTAGAGCGCACCGAGAAGCGGCAGGCGAAATTGTCCGCCGTGGGCGTGACCGCAAAACACAAACGGCAAGCCTGCGCGGACATAGGCATCGAAAAACTGCGGACGGTGGGACAGCACCAGACGGAACTCGTCCTTATACGGAGCGCACAGTTCCCGCATCCGCGCTTCCCACGCAGTCTCGTTGAGGTTGGTGGTCGCCATATCGGGCACGCCGAGGATCACCAGGCGGTCGTCCCCTTTTTTGACGGTGAGGGCGCGACCGGTCACGTTTTGCACCGCGGTGGCATCGGCGAGGGCTTGGAAACGCGCGCTCATGCCGCTGGAGGGTTCGTGATTGCCGTCGACGCGCACGGTCGGCAGACGCTTTGAGAGTTCTTTGAGCAACGTCAGCGCCGGTTGCATCGACCGATCCGACACGGTGCGGCGGCGGTCGATGAGATCGCCCGTGATGAACACCATATCCGCATCGAGATGATCGATCACCTCGAGCAGACGGCGTTGGTTTTTGCCGAACGTGGCGGCGTGCAGATCCGACAAATGCAAAATACGCAAGCCGTCAAACGCCGCGGGAAGCGACGGGTTGCGAAGGGTATAGGAGATGGTGACGAGGCGTTGGTTGCCGTCGCGGACAACGTGAGCCGCCGCGGCAAGCGTCGCCGCCGCTCCGAGCTTGGTCAAAAGACGCATGGGAGTTTCCTCCTTTTATATACGAAATATAAAGGTATTGTAACGCATATTGCGCGGTTTTTCAAGGGGAAGGGGTCGAGCTGTCGAAAATTGGCGCATTGACAACCATTTTGAAAGACGATACAATAGGGAATGGAACGAAGAAAAAAGGAGCGATTTCCTTTGAAACGAATCAAACGCATAGGGGCGATCCTGATGGCGGCGGCATTGCTTTTGAGCGCGATGCCGTTCGTTGTCTCGGCCGCTTATGAAAATACGCATACGAACACGGGCAACCAACCGATGGATCTGGTCGGGGTGGCGAAGACGCAAGTCGGCTACCGTGAGGGGGCATCGAACGACAACAAGTACAGCGCGGCGTTCGGACAGCCGAACGTCGCGTGGTGCGGTTATTTTGTGGCGTGGTGCGCCAAGGAAGCGGGGATCCCGACGGCGATCCTTCCCCGCAGCGGCGGAGCGTCGTCCTATTTCGACATCGGCACCTATCACGCGCGGACTTCCGGCTATCAACCGCAGACGGGCGACTTGATCCTCTACGGCGTGTACGGCAACGCCGACCACGTCGGCATCGTGGAACGGTTCGATGCGACCGAGGGACGCGTGTACGTCCTTGACGGCAACTGGAGCGATCAGGTGTCCTACCATGCGACGACGCTGAACGACACGGAGGTGGCGGGCTTTGTCACGCCGCACTACAGCTCCACGGTCGAGGAGATGGAGCTCTTCAACATGAGCGTCCCCAAAACGCTCGAACTCGGAAGTACCTACAGCATCGGGGGCTTTGTGGTGTCGCCGTATGCGATCGAGTACGTGGAGGCGGTGGTGTCGGACGAGGACGGCAAGACCTGTCTGTCGCGCCGCGAGACCCCGAACGAAACCGCCTTTTCGATGGCGACGATGGACAGTGCGCTCAACTTCGGCGAGTTGGACGCGGGAGTTTACGCCTTCACCGTCACCGCCAAGGATGCGAAGAAAACCAAGCGTTGGAGCTATCTGTTTGAGGTGACGGTGGATGCGAGCGGTTTTGCCCTGCGCGATGCCGCCTATCCGAAAACGCTCGAGTACGGTGCGGCGTTTTCGGTGAAGGGTAAGCTCGCGGCCGTCGAGCCGATCACCAAAGCGGAGGTGCGTGTCACCGATTCAAACGGCAAGACGATCCTCAAGGCGAGTGCCGCCCCGCACACCAAACGATTCGATTTCGCGTCGCTCGATTACGACGTGGCGTTTGACACGCTCGAGGGCGGTTCCTATACCTACACATTGTACGCGGCGACCGCAAGCGGGGAAAAGCAATGGGACGCGAAGTTCACGGTCACGATGCCGCAGACCGAGCCGTTCGTCCTGGACGGGGCGACCTACCCGACGAAGCTCGCGGTCGGGGCGGTATTTTCGGTGAAAGGCACCGTCAAAGCGCTCGAAACGCTCACCAAAGCAGAAGTGCGCATCACCGACCAAAGCGGAGCGGTGAAGATCCGTGCCGTCGGCACGCCGAGCGGCAAGAGCTACGATCTTGCAAAACTCGATTACGACGTGGCGTTCAACACGTTGCAGGAAGGAACCTATACCTATACGATCTACGCCGCAACGGCAAGCGGCGAGAAGCAATGGGAGTTTCCGTTCACCGTCGGCGACCCGACAACGGCGGAGATCACCCTCGGCGGCGCGACCTACCCGACGAAGCTCGCGGTCGGGGCGGCGTTTTCGGTGAAGGGTACTGTCGCGGCGAGTGAGACGCTCACCAAAGCGGAAGTGCGTATCACCGACCGAAACGGCGCTGTGAAGATCCGCGCCGTCGGTACGCCGAACGGCAAGAGCTACGATCTTGCAAAACTCGATTACGACGTGACGTTCAACACGTTACAAGAAGGAAATTATACCTACACCATCTACGCGGCGACCGCAAACGGCGAGAAGCAATGGGATTTTCCGTTCACCGTCGGCGATCCGCCGACGGCGGAGATCACCCTCAGCGGCGCGACCTACCCGACGACGCTCGCGGTAGGGGCGGCGTTTTCGGTGAAGGGTACCGTCGCGGCGAATGAGACGCTCACCAAAGCGGAAGTGCGTATCACCGACCGAAACGGCGCTGTGAAGATCCGCGCCGTCGGCACACCCGGCGGCAAGAGCTACGATCTTGCAAAACTCGATTACGACGTGACGTTCAACACGCTCGCGGCGGGGCAATATACCTACACGATCTACGCGGCGACCGCGAACGGCGAAAAGCAATGGGACTTCCCGTTTACCGTCGGGACGACGGTGACGCTTGGCGACATCGACGGCAACCAAACGATCAACACGATGGACGCGCTCGTACTGTTCCACGCCGCATCGGGCGCGAAGGAGCTGACCGCGTCGCAGGAAGCGGCGGCGGACGTGGACGAAAACGGCACGATCAATATGCTCGATGCGCTCGCCTTGTTTGCGATCGCGTCGGGACGATAAAGCAAGCAAACGTCAAGGGGGGCGTTCGGATGCGCGAGCGGTGTATTTTTCACGTGGATGTGAACAGCGCCTTTTTGTCGTGGGAGGCGGTGCGCCGTGTGAAGGAGGGACTCCCCGATCTGCGCGACATCCCCTCCGCCATCGGCGGCGACCGCGACACGCGCACGGGCGTCATCCTCGCAAAATCGGTGCCGGCTAAGCGCTTCGGCGTGCAGACGGGGGAACCGGTCGGGTTGGCGCTTCGCAAATGTCCCGCGCTCGTCTTGGCGAAGCCCGATTTTCGTTTGTACATGGCGCAGTCGGACGCTTTTATGGAGGTGTGCCGCCGTTATGCGCCGGTGGTGGAACGGTATTCCATCGACGAATGTTTTTTGGACATGACGGGCACGGAGCGGTTGTATCCCGATCCCGTGCAGACGGCGCGACAGATCGCGGATGAGATCCGCGACACGCTCGGCTTTACGGTCAACGTCGGGGTGGGATCGAACAAACTGCTTGCCAAGATCGCCGGCGATTTTGAAAAGCCCGACCGTGTGCACACGCTCTTTTCGCACGAGATCGCGCAAAAGCTGTGGCGGCTTCCCGTGGAAGCGATGCTCGGTGTCGGCAAGGCGACCGCCGAAAAACTTCGGGCGCATTGTTGGCACACCATCGGGGATCTCGCCCGCATCGAGGAAGCGGTGCTCGCCGCCACCGTCGGCAAAAAGGCGGCGGCGTATCTGCATCGGGCGGCATGGGGACAGGACGACAGTCCCGTCTCCGATCAACCCGAACAAGCGAAGGGCTACAGCGTGGCGACCACTTCGGAGGAGGACATCGTCGGCTATGAAGCGGCGGATAAGACGCTGCTCTTGTTGACCGACAGTGTAGCAACGCGGTTGCGCGCGGACGGCGCGAAGGCGGGATGTGTGGCGGTGCAGTTGCGTACCACCGCGTTCGAGAACCGCTCTCATCAGCGCAAGCTGACCGCGCCCACCGACATCACGCGGCAGATCTACGCCACCGTCAAAGAGCTCATCCGCGAGGCGTGGGACGGACAAACCCCGCTTCGCCTGCTTGGTGTGGCGTTGTCGGACGTGTCGCAGGACGCACACGAGCAGTTGTCGCTGTTTGAAGAGGACACGGCGATGAACGACAAAAGTCGCGCGCTCGACCGCACGGTGGACGAACTGCGACAACGATTCGGCATGGACGGCGTCGTGCGGGGGACAGCCCTCGGCACACAAAAGGACGTCGGCAAAAAATATAAGGCACAAGCCGCACAACAGCAAAAGGAGAGATCGACGCGATGAGTACGATTTGGCTGGAAGAGAAGCACGGTTTGCGTATGGTCGCGCACCGCGGACTGAGCGGACTGGAAACGGAAAACACCCACGCGGCGTTTGTCGCCGCCGGCAACCGCCGTTACTTCGGCATTGAGACCGACGTGCACAAAACCGCCGACGGCGAGTTCGTCGTCATCCACGACGACACCACCGCCCGTGTGGCGGGGGACGATCTGTCGGTGGAGGGTTCGACGTTTGAGGAGCTTCGCGCGTTGTTGCTCAAACAAAAGGACGGGCAAAAGGGTCGCACCGACATCCGCATCCCGACGCTCGAGGAATACATCCGCATCTGCAAGCAGTACGACAAGACGGCGGTTCTGGAGCTGAAGAATCGGTTTGCCGTCGAGGATCTGCGGGAAGTGGTGCGCCGCATCGAGGAGATCGGCTGGCTTTCTCGCGTGGTGTTCATCTCGTTTTGGTACGAAAACCTCACGGATCTGCGCGAGATCCTGCCCGAGCAACCGATGCAGTATCTGACGGGCGTGCGCGACGATTTCGATTGGCTCATCCCGGAACTCGCGTCGCACGGTATGGATCTCGACGTGCAGTGGGGGGCCGTCAACGAAGAGCTGATGGCGCTGTGCCGCAAGCACGGGGTCGCCGTCAACTGCTGGACGGTGGATCATCCCGACGACGCGAAGCGTTTGATCGCGCTCGGTGTCAACTACATCACGAGCAATATTTTGGAATGACCTTGCAAAGTAAACGGCTTTTTGCTACAATGAACACAATGTGAGTTTGTGAAAAACAAGGAGGCTGTGTTATGGAACGCTGGCACGAGCAAACCATTTTGTATCAAATCTATCCGAAGAGCTATTGCGACACCAACGGCGACGGCATCGGTGACCTCAAGGGTATCCTCTCGAAACTGCCGTATCTGCAGGAGCTGGGCGTCAATGCGTTGTGGCTGTCTCCTTGCTATCCGTCCCCCGGTGACGACAACGGCTACGACATTGCCGACTATCGCGACATCGGTCCCGAATACGGCACGCTCGACGAGTTCAAGACGTTGCTCAGCGAAGCGAAGGCGCGTGGCATCCGCATTTTGCTCGACCTCGTTGTCAACCACACGTCCGACGAGCATCGCTGGTTCCAAGAAGCGCGCAAGAGCCGCGACAATCCCTACCGCGATTATTATATTTGGCGCGATCCCGTCGACGGTCACGCCCCGAGCGACCTCAAAGCGGCGTTCGGCGGAAGCATCTGGGAATGGGACGAAGCGACGGGGCAGTATTATCTGCACCTGTTCTCCAAGAAACAACCCGATCTCAACTGGGAAAACCCGAAGGTGCGCCAAGAGATCGTCGATATGATCAACTTCTGGCTGGATATGGGCGTGGCGGGCTTCCGTTGCGACGTCATCAACAGCCTTGCCAAGGATGAGGACGGCAACGTCGTTTTCGGCGATCGTCTGCACAGCTATCTGCATCAGCTCCACACCGAGGCGCTCGGTCCGCACGGCGCGCTCACCATCGGTGAGACGTGGGGTCTCTCGCCCGAGCAGGCGCTCGCGTTGACGGGCGAGGCGCGCGGCGAGCTGACGAGCACCTTCCAGTTTGAGCATATCCTGCTCGGTCGCATCGGCGGTGACAAGTGGATGCCCGAGCCGGTGGATCGCACCGCGTTCCTCGACATTTTGGCGAAGTGGGAATACGGTCTGGCGAACGACAGCTATCCCGTTCTCGTGATGGAAAACCACGATCAGCCGCGTGCGCTCTCGCGCTTCGGCGATCCGGAGAACTATCCTTACGAAAGTGCGACGATGCTCGGCGGTATGCTCTACGGTATGCGCGGCATTGCCGTCATTTACCAGGGTCAGGAGCTCGGTCTGCCAAACCCCGTCTTTGAAACGATGGACGAATACCGCGACATCGAGACCTTCAACGGCTATGAGGAGCTTAAGGCGACGGGTCAGTATTCCGAAGAGGAGATCTTGGCGCGCTTGCAGTTCGGCAGTCGCGACTGCGGACGCACGCCCATCCCCTGGACGACGGGCAAGGAAGGCGGTTTCACGACGGGCACGCCGTGGATCAAGACGCAGGTCGACCCCGGCTTCACCGTCGAGGAGCAAAGCGCCGATCCCGATTCCGTGCTTCAGTTCTATCGCCGCATGCTCGCGCTGCGCAAGAGCGAGCCGTGCATGACGGACGGTGCGTTTGCACTGCTCATGAACGAGGACGGCACGGGCGTGTACACCCGTACCTTCGAAGGAGAGACGGTGTACGTCGTGACCCGTTTTGCGGATACCGAGGCGGCGATGCCCGCGTGCGTCCCGCAGGGCGAGGTGATCCTCCAAAACTACAAAGACCGCGCCGAAGTGCTTCGTCCCTACGAAGTGCTGTGGATCAAAGGATAAGAAAACCGAAAAAAGGACGAGCGGATCGCTCGTCCTTTTTGCTGTTGTAGGGGAGGGCCTTAAGTGCCCTCCCGTATTGCCAATCAAACGGGCGGCAGATTGCCGCCCCTACGATGGGGATCGGTAGGGAACGGATTCATCCGTTCCGTTTCGGCGCGGATCAATCCGCGCCCTACATCCCGCCTCGCACATCGCGCGACGGATGGTATGCGGGCGTGCACTTAAGGCACGCCCCTACGTCAACCGATGGGTTGCCGTTACAACGGCAGGCGGTTTTGGTACACGGTCGGCAGTCCTTCGCGGTAGAGGTGGGAATCGTTCGAGAGCTGCAACACGCGCGGAATGACAATGCCGTTTTTCTCGCGGAATTCGATGGCGGTCACGCCCGTGTGTCCCATGTCAAAGCGCGTGCAATACTGCGGATACGGCATATCGAGAATGCCGCTGAGGATCGCCGTGCCGATCGCCTGGTGTGCAAAGAGTGCCACGCGTTCCTCGGTGGGGTTCTCGGCAATGTACACATGACGCGCGGGGTCGCGGCGGTAACCGAGCGATGCCAAAAACGCGTCGGTATCCTGTTGCACGGCGGCGACGCACGTCGGGATCGTCGAATCGCGGAAGGCTTCGTGCGTTCCCCAGTCGTAGCCGAGAGCGACCATCTCGTTCGAGACGAACAGCTCGCGCATCGCAGGGTCTTCAAACACGTATTCGCGGTGTCCGCTCTCGTAGATCACGCACATATTGTCCCAGGCGCGTCCTTCGTTTGCCCAGGGACATTCCGTGTGCGGGAGATTCAGCAGTTCGCACGTCGGCTTCGCCGTCAGCACCGCACGCGTGGAATCGGACGTGAAGATGCGGTCAAGACCGTACACGCCGAAGCGCTTCGCGAGCGCCTCCGCTTGACGCTGTCCTCTGGGGGTGAGGCTGTCGGGATTGTAGATGGGGTCTCCGTGACGAATGTAAAACAACAGCATGACGTTCGCTCCTTCGATCGCCGATATTTGCTTCCAGTATAGCACGCCGCACCGTGCTTCGCAAGACAAATTTCCCCTTGACAAACCACAAAAATGGGTATACACTTATGACAATATGGTAAACCGATGAACAAGAGTAAGTAACGCACGAACACGTGTGCAGAGAGTTGCCGGTTGGTGTGAGGCAACGGCGTCTCGTGTGTGAATGGACTTGTGAGGGCGCTCCGAACCCCGAACGGGACGTAGGCGGCGACGGAAACTCTAACCGTTATGATGAGAGCGCATCATGTGTGCGTACACGACCTTTGGGTGGCTGACAGACTTCTGTTCCTTTGGGGCAGAGGTTTTTTTATTTTCCCGAAAGGCGAATCCACAAAAGGAGAGATTCCCATGAATCCGTACAAAGACTTTGAAAACTATCTGAAAGAATACCCCTCCGCCGACGGCTACTTCGGCGAGTTCGGTGGCTCGTTCCTGCCGCCCGAGCTGGAACCTGCGTTCAAAGAGGCGAACGACGCGTACCAGGCGATCTGCCATTCGGCGCAGTTCATCAACGAGCTTCGCCGCATCCGCAAGGAGTTCCAGGGTCGCCCGACCCCCGTCTACCACTGCGAGCGGTTGTCCAAGCTCTTCGGCAACTGCCAGATCTATCTGAAGCGCGAAGACCTCAACCACACGGGTGCGCACAAGCTCAACCATTGCATGGGCGAGGGCTTGCTTGCGAAATACATGGGCAAGAAAAAGCTCATCGCGGAGACGGGTGCGGGTCAGCACGGTGTCGCCATCGCGACGGCGGCGGCGTACTTCGGCATGGAGTGCGACGTGTACATGGGGGAAGTGGACATCGAAAAGCAACACCCCAACGTCATCCGCATGAAGATGCTCGGCGCGAACGTTGTGCCGGTCACCCACGGTCTGAAGACCTTGAAGGAAGCGGTCGACGCCGCGTTTGACGCGTATCTCAAGGAGTACGACAACGCGATCTACTGCATCGGTTCGGCGCTCGGTCCGCATCCGTTCCCGATGATGGTTCGGGATTTCCAGTCGGTCATCGGCATCGAAGCCAGAGAGCAGTTCCTCGAGATGACGGGCATCATGCCCGACGCGGTGTGTGCGTGCGTGGGCGGCGGCTCGAACAGCCTGGGTATGTTCACGCCGTTCCTTGCGGATCCCGTCGAGATCTACGGCATTGAGCCGCTCGGTCGCGGTCACGCCGTCGGCGATCACGCCGCTACCATGCAGTACGGCACCAAAGGTCGTTTGCACGGCTTTGAAAGCTACCTGCTCCAGGACGAAAACGGCGAGCCGCTTCCCGTCTACTCGATCGCGAGCGGTCTTGACTACCCGGGCGTCGGTCCCGAGCATGCGTTCTTGCGCGATCAAGGTCGCGTGCATTACGAGACCGCGTCGGACGACGAGGCGATGGAGGCGTTCTTCCTGCTGTCGAAGTACGAAGGCATCATCCCCGCCATCGAAAGCTCCCACGCGCTGGCGTACGCCATCCGCTACGCCAAGGAACATAAGTCGGGTTCCATCCTCGTGTGCCTCTCGGGTCGCGGCGATAAGGACATCGATTATGTCTACGAAAAGTACGGTTGCGGCGAGCAATTCAACATCAACCGAGAGTAAAAGAATGCTCGTAGGGCGGGGGCTTGCTCCCGCCGCTAACGATTTCAAAATCCGCAGATGCGCTTGCACATCTGCGGATTTTGTTTTACAATATGCATGGTGATGTGTATGGAAAACGGGTTGCCTCAAAGAAAGCATCCTCGCTTGAAGCAATATGATTACAGTGCAGCCGGCGCATATTATATTACAATATGTACCCAAAACCGACGAGGGTTGTTATCGCGCATCGTTGGGGGCGGAATGGAGCCTGCGGAAATTCAATATACGGTATTCGGTCAAATTGCGGAAGAACAACTGCGTTTGCTGGAAAAGAGATACCCTTCTTTGAAAGTGGATCAATACGTCATTATGCCAAATCACATTCATGTAATATTTATATTGGAAGAAACGGCGGGAGCAAGCCCCCGCCCTACCATCGCCGATATAGTTTGTGCGTATAAATCGCTGACAACGAGACAGTGTAAGTTGGCACGGCCGATTGACAAGGTGTTCCAGACCTCGTTTTACGAGCACGTCATTCGAGGGGAGCAGGATTATTCGGAAATTTCAGAATACATTGTGAACAACCCCAAGCAATGGGAACTGGACAAATTGTATTCAAAAGAATAAGGGCAATAGAAAAAGAGCGTCCCTCTTGATTGAGAGGACGCTCTTTTGGATTGCTTTCGGCGGCGGGAGCCCCTAAAGGGATTTCCTTCGGTCACAAGCCCCCGCCCTACGTAGTTTCATTTATTTCCAAAGGGGAGACGGATACTTGCCGTTGTCGCTCATCGTCGCGATCGCGTCGATGACCGTCTGATGATCCTCTTTGTAGGTCATGCCGTACCACTTGTCGGCGGTGGTCATCACCGTCGTGTCCGCCGTGCCGTTTTGCATCAGCGTGTCGACGGCGAACGGGAGATAGAACTCCGCTTTGATGGGATTCTTCGCCGCGTCGTTTTGCAGGTCGGTCAGGAAGTCGACGAACAGTTGCTTGAATTCCTTCAGAGCGCCCGCGGGGAAGCCCCAGCAGTTCATCGACACGGTGGTCGTCTCGGGCAGAGTCTCCCAGGTCTCGCCGTCCTCGGTGAACGCGGGGACGCCGTCGCGCCATTCGATGCGCGTACGCTCGATGATGGAGGTGAGAAGCGCGTTCTCGTCCGTCTCGCACACACCGCGCGACACCGAGCCGTTTTCGGTCAGGGTGTTACGCAGTTCGTAGCCGACCATCGCGACGTGCAGCTTGCCGTCTTGCGGTTGCTCTTTCTTGAAGAAGTCGGCGAGCAGTTTGAAGCACTCCGCGCCGTAGTAGTCGTCCGCGTTGATGACCGCAAACGGCGTGTCCACCACACCGTCACAGCACAGCACCGCGTGACCGGTGCCCCACGGCTTCTCGCGACCCTCGGGGATCGCAAAGCCTTCGGGCAGGCGGTCGAGCTCTTGGAACACATATTCCACCGGGATCTGCGAAGACACACGCTCGCCGATGTTCGCCTTGAACTCCTCCTCGATGGCTTTCTTGATGATAAATACCACTTTGCCGAAGCCGGCTTTTTGCGCGTCGTAGATCGCATATTCGATCAGCTTTTCGCCTTGCGGTCCGACGGGCGTGACTTGTTTGAGTCCGCCGAAGCGGCTACCCATGCCGGCGGCCATGATGACCAGAGTCGGTTTCACACAGTTCATTGGTTTCATCCTCATTTCTTTTTTGTCCTTACCGCAAAAACCGCTCCGAAACTTGCATTTTCTGACAAAAAACAGTTGCGTCGGGGGGATTTTCGCGTATAATAAAGATAGACACCCGATGGATGTACATCGTTTACCATTCTATTATACACGGAGGAAGCGAAAATGGCAATACTTATTACAGGCGGTTGCGGATATATCGGCAGTCATACCTGCATCGAAATGCTGAATGCGGGCTACGACATCGTCGTGGTCGACAATTATTACAACAGCAAACCCGAAGCGCTCGCACGCGTCAAGGAGCTGTCGGGCAAGGATTTCCCGTTCTATGCCTGCGACATCCGCGACGAGGAAGGCTTGTCGGAGGTGTTCGCGAAGCACCAAATCGACGCCGTCATCCACTTTGCGGGTCTCAAGGCGGTCGGTGAGTCGGTCGCCAAACCCATGATGTATTACGACAATAACGTCAACGGCACCTTGGTGCTGTGGCGCGTGATGAAGAAGCACGGTTGCAGCCGCATCATCTTCTCCTCCTCCGCCACCGTTTACGGTTCGGAAAACGCCTCGCCTTTGAAGGAAGATTTCCCCACGGGCGCGGTGACCAACCCCTACGGTCGCACCAAGTATGTCATCGAAGAGATCCTCAAGGACATCTGCGTGTCCGACGAGGAGGCGTCGGCGGTGCTTCTGCGCTACTTCAACCCCGTCGGTGCGCACGAGAGCGGTCGCATCGGTGAGGATCCCAACGGCATCCCCAACAACCTGATGCCGTTCCTGCTGCAGGTCGCCATCGGCAAGCGTGAGCAGCTCTCGATTTTCGGCAACGACTACGACACCCCCGACGGCACGGGCGTGCGCGACTACATCCACGTGGTGGATCTCGCGCGCGGTCACGTCAAGGCGGTGGAATATGCGCTGACCCACACGGGTGCAATGCCCATCAACCTCGGTACCGGTGTCGGCTACAGCGTGCTCGACATGGTGCATGCGTTTGAGCGCATCAACGGTGTGCCGGTGCCGCACGTCATAGCGCCGCGTCGCCCGGGCGACATCGCCACATGCTATTCCGACCCCGCGAAGGCGAAAGCGCTCCTCGGCTGGGAAGCGGAAAAGACGCTTGAGGATATGTGCCGCGATTCCTGGCGTTGGCAGTCCCAAAACCCGAAGGGCTACGACGAATAAGGGCAGAGAAAACGTAAGAGATAAACGTGAAGAGATACGAAGTCGGCTTCGCCGACAGGATAAAAAACGGACGAGCGGATGCTCGTCCGTTTTTTCATATAGACCCTTGACAAATAAGTTTACGTGCTGTAAACTGAAAGTAGACTACAAGATGTAGACGACAAATTTGGAGGAATGAACATGGAGAAAATTCAACTCGGCGCGATCGAATCGCAATTTGCCGATCTGGTATGGGAGAACGAGCCGTTGTCTTCTGCTCAGTTGTGCGCCTTGTGTGCGACGGTATTGTCTTGGAAAAAATCCACGACCTTCACGGTGCTCCGACGCCTTTGCGACAAAGGCCTGTTTCAAAATATCAAAAGCACGGTCACGTCGCGCATGACGAAAGCCGAGTTTCAATCGTTGCAAAGCGAGCAATTTGTGGAAGATACCTTCCAAGGTTCGTTGCCCGCGTTTTTGGCGGCGTTTACAAAGCAAAAAAAACTCACCGCGCAAGAGGTGGAGGAGCTTCGCCGCTTGGTGGAGCAATACGAGGAGGGGTAAACCGTGGAGACGTTGCTTTTTACGTTACTGCGCATGAGCCTCACCGCCGCCTTGTTGACGCTGGTCGTCGTGGTGTTGCGTTGGGTGTTTCAAAAAGCCCCCAAGTGGATCATGGTCGCGCTGTGGGGCTTGGTGGCGTTGCGTCTGCTGTGCCCGATCGTGCCGGAGAGCACCGTGAGCCTGATGCCGCAACCGAGCAAGGTCGAACAATACATCGGCGCTCCGAACACGCCCGACCTGCCGTTTGCGCCGCCCCCTGTTGATACGCCGTTGCAAGCGAGCGGGGCAAATCCCCTGCCCCTGACGGAGATCGCGGTGACGGTGTGGCTTGTCGGTGCGGTCGGGATGCTGCTGTACAGCGCCGTGTCGTACGGACGCCTGCGATACCGCTTGCGGGGCATGGTGCCGCAGGGAGAGCGGGTGTGGCTGAGCGATCATGCCGAGACTCCGTTTGTGCTGGGCATCGTTCGCCCGCGTATCGTTGTGCCGTCGTCGTTGGCGGCGGAGGACAAAGAACGCGTTTTGGCGCATGAGCGCGCACACATCCGACGTCTGGATCATGTGTGGAAACCGCTCGGTTTTGTATTGCTCACGATACACTGGTTCAATCCGTTGTTGTGGGTGGCGTATATTCTGCTGTGTCGGGACATCGAAATGGCGTGTGACGAGCGGGTCGTGCGCGCATATTCACTCGACGAAAAGAAAGCCTACTCCGCCTCGCTGATCCAATGCAGTGTGTCGCATCGTGCCATACAGATGTGTCCGTTGGCGTTTGGTGAGACAGCGGTGAAAAGCCGTGTCCGCGCGGTGCTTCATTACAAAAAGCCGACGTTGTGGATCTTGCTGGCGGCGGCGGTGGTCGTCGCGGCGGTCTGCGTGTTCTTTATGACCGATCCCGTCGCGCCCGTACCGCCGACCAAGGAGCAGGCGCAGGCGGTTTGCGCTGCCTTTGAGCATACGTACCACGGCGCTACCTGCACCGAACAGGGGGTATGCCTGCGTTGCGGAGGAGTCGGCGATTGCTTGCCGCATGACTTTGCATCGGCGACCTGCCTTGAAGCGGAGATTTGCAAGGACTGCGGCGCATCCGGCGCGGCGGCGCTCGGCCACGACATCGTCGGGACGACCTGCGTCGAGAAGGGGGCCTGCTCGCGTTGCGGACTGGAGGGCGAGCTGTTGCCGCATAACTTTACGGAAGCGACCTGCACCGAGGATGGGGTATGCACCCAATGCGGTGAGGTCAGGGAGAGTGCCTACGGACACAACTACACCGAAGCGACCTATCAAGTGCCGAAAACCTGTGTGAATTGCGGCGCGACGGACGGCGAGCCGTTGTGCATGCATTTCCCGGCTTCCTGTGATGAAGAAGGGGACGTGTATTGTACACAGTGCGGCGAACTACTGCCGAAAAGGGCGCATATGTGGTACATGGGACGCTGTGCGTGGTGCGGTCTCAAGGACCCCGACTCCGATTATACGTTCCCGTGGGAGTATATGTCTAACAATAACTCCGCCTCATCCGTATGGGGCAACACGAACGCGGGTGGTTCGTCGTCGCCGCTTCCTTCGGTGCCGTCAACGGAGCCTTCGTTGCCGCGACCTTCGTTTCCTTCGATGCCGACACCGCCGTTCGCCGGGAGCGTTTGGTGAGATGCCTATCCCGATATTCTCCCGTGACAAAAACGTGCAAACGCGGTGGAAACGCACCGCTTGGCTATTTACGACACAACAAACGATCATTCCAAAAAGGAAGTGAGTGTATGAATACGATGCAAAAACGACTGTGGTCGATCGTGTGTGCGGTGGCGATGCTGTGTGCACTGTTGCCGACAGGATTGACCGCTACGGCGCAAACGGAGATTTGGAACGGTGGCACACAACCGTTTGCAAGCGGTGACGGCACCGCCGAGAACCCGTATATGATCATGAACGGCGCGCAACTGGCGTATTTGGGAAAGTGGATACTGGACGGCAAAGCGACCGTTGGCGCGTATTATAAAATCGGAGCCGACATTTACCTCAACGACACGACCAACTGGGAGCTTTGGGGCACAGCAGACGCAAACGGCAATCCGATCGCACCGAAAAACGTATGGACACCCATCGGTAAGGCGCTGGAAGTGGGAACGGCCAGACCGTTCAAAGGATATCTGGACGGCGGCGGACACACGATCTACGGTGTGTATTGCGATTATCTGACTCGTTCGGAGCAAAACGGCTTGTTTGCGGCCGCTTGGGATTCGGAGATCACCGATTTGCATGTAGCCGAATCCACCGTGATCGGAAAAAGCTCTGTAGGCGGCATCGCCGGGTCTTTTATAGGAACGATGACGTCGTGTTCGTTTCGAGGTACAGCGATCGGGTATGAAAGAGTCGGCGGTCTTATAGGATCTGTAGGTTCGATCTCCAGAGTTGAGGATTGCTGTAATAACGGCACGGTGATCGGTATCGAGTGGAACACGTCGACGGCTTCTGAGGGAGGCATCGGAGGCATTGTAGGGGCGTCCTCCGACAACGTGTATAATTGCACGAACCTTGGGTATGTGTATTCTCAAAATGCCGCGTGTTCCTATGTCGGGGGCATTGTGGGGAAAAACTCCTCCTGTCTTGCGAAAAATTGTAAAAATCGCGGATATGTGTCCGGCTATGCCTATGTCGGAGGCATCAGCGGAAGCGGAACCAATATACGCTACAGTTATAACAGCGGTTTGGTTGAGGGGTATAGCGACGTAGGCGGCATTGTCGGTTCCGGAGGCGCGTACCACTCGTATCAAGTCGGGGTTGTGAGTGGTGTTAAGTACGTCGGCGGTATTGTCGGACGGGCAAACGCGACACAGAAAATCGAAAACTGCTACAACACCGGCATCGTGACCGGAGAAATCTGTGTCGGCGGCCTTGCCGGCTCGTGGCAATCGGAATGGCACATAAAGAACAGCTATAATGCCGGAACGGTGATGGGCGTGTTGATCGAAAAAGAGAACGCGAACAACATCGGTGGGCTGGCCGGCAGTGCGAGATCTCCCAGTCACGTAGTGAACTGCTACAATGTGGGAGAGGTTTACTGCGAAGCAGGAACCGGGATCACCCCTACATTCAACACCATCTACAGTAGTAGTGAGGGTAACTCGTATTATGTGGATACGGGAAGCGACACAAAGTATTTCGGGACGAAGATCACGGCAGAGGAAGCCACAACGCTGTCGACGTATGTGGGGTTTGACAAAAAGATTTGGACGATCGGCGTGGCCAAGAGCGGGTATCCGGCGCCGACACTGATCGATGTGCCGCATCGCGAACCGCTTCTTGGGAATATGGACGACAACGATACCGTGAACGGCATGGACGCGTTGTTGCTGTATGCGTATACCAGCGGCGAAACCGAGCTTCCGGTGTCGTCGGTGTTGCTGATGAATGTCAACGGAGACGACGACATCAACACGCTGGATGCACTGCTGTTGTATAAAGCGATCTCCGGAGAATAAGAAAGCGTTGGTTCGCCTATCCGGGGCAAGGATATTACGAATCGAATAAACGTGCAGCGAATGGACAAAACATGAAATTTGTTGCACGTTTATTGCGTTTTGAGTGGGACTGTAGTATATAGAAAGTGAGGATGATTTGTCGATCATTGCACGATATACTTGGGATGAACAGAAGGAGAGGACACTATGAAACGCTCTATCGCTTTTTTTGTGGGGATGGTTTTGCTGTTGACGGCAGTTTCCTGTGCCAATGAGGAACCGCGTACAGAGCCGCTGGAAAAGGACAACGTTCCCGTAGATGTGACGTTGGTTTTAAACGGAGACACGCTCGACGTGTATACGATGCATTATCATGTGCGAGAGGATCGCGTGGAGATTCCGCTGTCGGCTTTTTTGCAATCGATCGGTGCAGAGTATGCCGACTCGCCGTATAACGCCTACGGCACGCAATGCTATGTGTTCCAAAATCGACGGTACGTGTTTGTGCCGGATATGCATCTGTTTATGTTAGAACATGAGTATACGGCGTTTTTGAAAGAACTGGAAGAAGCGGGGCAGTCGTTATCAAGAGAAACGACTGCCGATCGGGGACTGTTGCCGAAGACCGAGCGGACCTTTCCTTTGTATGAAGACGTTGTGGAATGGGCTGAAATTTGGGTCGATTCCATTTCGCTGATGAACGCTTTGCGGCAAAGCGGCGTGGATATCACCGTTGATTATAGCTATTCGACGAAAACAATCGCAGTCACGTTACCATAAAAAGCAGGCGAATGCCTTTTGTGAAATAACTTATAAAGATCTTGCAGAGAAAGGCGGTGCGGTGTATGTATCGACACCTCATGGAATTTATCGAACACGAAGGCTCCTATCCGAAGTCGCGTTGCATCCTGCAGTGTGTCCTGCATGTGCCGCTCGTGCTGTTCGGCACGGTCGCACTGTGGGCTAACCCGGTGGGGGTAGTGCTGTTTTGGGTGCTGTCGGTACCGCTGTTTTTTCTCCCGATCTATCGCTGTGTGCATGAGACGAGCTATATTCAGCGCTATGTGTTACAGCTTGTTCACGACGCGGGAAGATAAGCAACGCATTAAGCCGGGTGCTTTGAATCGCAGTCAGGTGCTGTTTGAATTTCGCGCGGATGCGTGGGAGACGATCGTTGCCGAGATACCGAAAGACATTCGAAAGAATTTGATCGTCCTTTTGCGGGAACACCGCGACAAGATGGTTCTTCGCGGCGAGATCGTAGAACCCGAAGTGTAAGTTGTTGACACGCATGGCATTGCAGTAAAGAAATGGAATACCATCTTGCGTCAAGCACTATATCAATCAAGGCGAAGCGATCTCGTATTCGTATGACGAAAACGGCAACATTTCGTCGATCCAATCCCCCGACGGCAGCTCCGTCACCTACACCTATGATTCTCTGAATCAACTTGTATCGGAGCACTATTCCACGACCGTAGGGGACGGGTCTCCCGTCCCGCACAACGCCATCTCCTACGAATACGACACTCGCGGCAACATCCTCTCCAAAATCTATTCGCTGAACGGACTTGACGAGAGGACCGAGCAATATACCCGATATTACAAACTTTAGTAGGTGATACTATGAAACGTTTCGTTGGTGTGCTATTTATCCTTGCTTTGTGGATGTTTTCATCGTGTACTACACAAGCACCCGATTCGTCGACACCGCGTGGTTGGTGTTATCTGACGGAATCCACATCGAAAAATGCCATCTCGATCAAGGTGCCGTGCTTTGGAACGGACAACGAAGCACTGGATCGCTTGATGTATGAACACGTGGTAGGATACTTGCAGAATCAGAGCGGAATACGGTTTGATTTGGAGAGAAGCGACACGGATCCGAATGTGAACATTGACGGGGCGTATTCGGATTACTCTATCCAAATGGACGGTCGCATTACTTATGAATCCGAAGAACTCATCAGCATGGTGTTTGAGGGTATGTTGAATCGAAGGAATAGTGCCCATCCGACACATCTGTTTTTCTCTTTGAATGTTGACAAAACGACAGGAAAGCAAACGTTTGTCAAAGATCGATATGTGTTGAATGATGCGCTGTATGATGCGTTTTTGAACTATGCCGCGGAGGCTCTCGGAACCGAGGTGAGCGACAAGGTCGAGATATCCGAGCTATGTCCCAAAGATTCCTTCTTGACGGGATTGCAAAACGAATCTCTTTATTACGTGTATTTCACGGTGGATGCTGTGGGTATAAGCTGTCCTGTCCCCCATGTGATAGGTGATCATTTTGAAGTGGAAATTCCGTATGCGGTATTGGAAGACGTATGTGGACGTGATGCAACGACGCATCCCGGTGACTTGAGTGCGGCGCCTGTGAAAACCTATTATAGTATGGAACACTTCAAATCCATTATAAAAGGAGA